>NZ_DEYI01000046.1:0-99683 GCF_002364475.1 Idiomarina sp. UBA3162 | reverse complement strand
ACTTCAAATAGAATGACCCCAGCCGATTGGCTGGGGTTTTTTTATGCCTGCTCGCCGGAGTACGTCGCGCATCCTGCGCGACCATCGACACCGCCCCGTGCGCCCAAGGCGCACGCTACGACGGCGCCACGTACGTCGCGCATTGTGCGCGACAATCCACATCGCCCAGTGCGCAGAATGCGCACGCTACAAGTAAATCGAACGTTATATCCTAAATTCGCTGCTTTTATTTCTATATATTCATACTATTATCTATGTATCGTGCAATGGCACAGTAGCGAAATAGTGAGGAAATATGAAAGAAACAGGGTCGAAAGGTTATGATGCCCTCATGATCATCATTCACTGGATGAGTGCCCTGCTTGTATTTGGGCTGTTCGCACTCGGTTGGTGGATGGTAGACCTCACCTATTATTCTAATTGGTACACAACAGCACCTTGGTGGCATAAGTCCCTCGGTTTGTTGGTACTCTTCATTACTCTTTTTAGAGTTGTTTGGCGGCTTATAAAAGGCACCCCGACAATCGATGGTTCTGCATTTGAGAAAAAAGCTGCGAAATTCGGTCACTTACTACTCTACATCAGTCTACTCGCGGTTGTTTTTAGCGGTTATCTAATCTCGACCGGCGAAGGTAAACCTATCAGTTTTTTTGGTTGGTTTGACGTACCCGCGTTGCCGTTTCAGATAGAGCAACAAGCCACATTGGCAGGAACTATTCACGAATATGCTGCTTACGTATTAGTGATCCTAGCGCTAGGTCATGGCGTTATGGCATTAAAGCATCATTTTATTGATAAACGCTCAACACTTATTCGAATGATAAAACCTTAAGAGGAAACTAAGCTATGAAAACACAACTATTAGCATTATCTGCCATTGTAGGCAGCGTATTAGCGGCTCCCGCAGTAGCAGACGACTATGTGATTGATACTGAGGGTCAACACGCCTTCATTCAGTTCAAGATCAAACACTTAGGTTATAGCTGGTTGCTAGGTCGCTTTAATGACTTTGAAGGCAAATTTAGTTACGACGAGGCAAATCCGGGCAATGCCTCGGTCGAAGTGACAATCGACACGGCAAGTGTGGATACCAACCACGCGGAACGCGACAAACACCTCCGTAGCGACGACTTTTTAAACACGGGAGAATATCCTGAAGCGAGCTTTGTCAGCACACGTTACGTGCCTGATAGTGATGATGAAAATGAAGGTACGCTGTACGGCAACTTTACGCTGAATGGTGTAACCAAGGAAATTGCTATCGAAGTAGAACAGGTTGGTGCCGGTGAAGATCCTTGGGGTGGTTTCCGCCGCGGTTTCGAAGGTGAAGTCGACCTTACGTTGGCCGACTACAACATTGATTACAACTTAGGCCCTGAAGCCAAAGAGGTTGAATTGTACCTTTCTATCGAAGGTGTCCGTCAGTAATTAACTTGCTTTAGCGGTTAGTGCTTGCTTATAAGCATTAGCCGCTAAGCGGTTATCGCCTAACGCAGCGTATGCGTCACCCATCCGGATGTAATCGTCCTTATTACACGCATTCAAATCGCTCAGTTTCTTTAACGCCCGCTGGGCCAGCGAATAGTCTTTGTTACCCAACGCTAGCACAGCAAGTGCGCGGATATATTGACTGTCGTTAGGCTTCCGCTTCAAATGAGACTGAACCCAATCGATGATGTTGGGATCGGTGCCAACTAGCACATGCTCGTTAACACAATCGTTTAAGTTAAGCTCACCACGTTCTAAACCATTTTTGACGACCTTAGTACATGCACTATGTTGGCCATAGTAGTTCAGCGCTTTAGCATAGGCTAAACGGATAGCCGGGGTGCTACGTTGTGTTCGGCTAAGGCTCTTCCAGTCTTTAAATAATGCCTTGGCATCATTACGCGCAATACGGATAAAGTGTTGCAGATAGACTGATAATACCAACTGGTCAAAATCAACTTGTGTTAGTTGTGATTTCTCACGGATTTGATTGAGGTGTGGCTGTAAATCATCTAGGCGCTTTTCCCCTTTATAAAGCTCAATCGCCTGTGTCCAAAGATGTGGTGGGAATTCGCCTCGGTCGAGTTGGGTTTCAACTTGTTGAATCGTTAGCCCTTGATGATCATCGTTGCGCTGAACTGCGCTATGTACGGCCAGAAATTCGCTTGCGGGCTCGAAGTCTGAACCTGCTGTATCGAGCCAGTATTTTGCTTTGCCAGGCTCACCGGCTTTGTTTGCAGTGAAGGCTAATAAAGCCGCCAAATTTTCCGAGCGCTGCTGCTTATAAAGCAGCTCAAAGTCGACTAATGCCGAAGTATAATCGTGTTTTAACATCGCGAGGAGCGCGCGCTTTTCGCGTTGCTTTAGTTTGCGAGCTTTTCGTCGCGAGAACCATTGCCCACCTGCACGCGTTTTACCTAGTAACGCCTTAATAGCAGCAATGACTAGGCTCAATGCCAATATCGCGATTACCAAGAAAACAACCAAGCCAATAACCGTGCTTTCTATTGTGTAGCCAGCAAAATTAATTAACAGATAACCAGCGTTGCCAGCAGAGATAGGCCCTAAAATAGCGCCCGCAATTAAAACGACTAGGACGTACACCCACCATCTCATTGTAAACGCCCTCCTAACTGACTCGCTGCCACAGAAAGAGATGACACCTCTGGCAGCTCCGCTGCTTGTTGAATACCATCTTCTAACTGCGCTAGCTTGTTCAGTACGCGTTGTTGCGCAGGACTAGCAGCTTTTATATCGCTAATTAATGCGCTCGCTTCGTTCAGCTTGGTTTTGGCTAGTTCAACTTGACCTTTTAATGCCGCATTCTCTGCAACGCTCAGAATGAGATCGAGTTGTTGTTGTTTTAGCGTGATGGTTTCGTTAGATATAACGGGTTCTATAGGCGCCGACGACTTTTCAATACGGAAAAAGTTATCCATAAAGGCGTGCCAATTGTATGCGAGATGCTCACGCCAGTTAGTTGGTTCGGTTGCTTGCTCACTTTCAATTGAGAAGTCATCGGTTGGTGTTTTATTCGATAGCGAGAGCGCTTGGCGTTTTAAAGCGGCAAGTTCAACCACCCATTGGGTTGCATCGCTTTGTTGGTATTCCAAAAGGGCTTGCTTGTCTTCTTCAATCGCCTGACGAATTTGTAAGGCACCGGATGACTCAATGCCTGCTAACTGCTGACTCGCTACATCAAGCAGTTGAATAGCGGTTTGCGCATCGGCATTAAAAATGGCCGAACGAGCTGCCGCCGATAAGGTTTGTTTAACCTCAAACAAACGCCACTCGCGTATTCGTTCTGCCTGTTGTTGAGGTAGTTGATTAGCTAATTGTTGTAAGGTTTGCTGTTGTTGGTTCAGCTTGATCTCTAGCTGCTGAATACGTTGCTCTAGCTGATCGACTGAGCGATTATCTGAGTTCTGCTGAATTTGCTGTTTTGCCTGCTGGAGCTCAGCTTGTAGCTGCTCAAGCTGCTTTTGTGCTCGCTGCATTGTCGCTTGCTGAGCATATTCAATGGTTGGCTCTTGAGCCTGAGTCGTTGGTGATGACTCCGACCAAAATGGTAGCTGTTTATAGGGTTGTTTAAAGTAAATCCAAGCGGCGAAAGCTACTAGAGCAAGCAGTACGATAATATAAAGGATACCTTTGAACCGCGAACGCGCGTGACCCGACGAATCATCCGAATTTAATGAAGTGGTCTGTTCAGCGTCATGTATTTGCTTTGCAGTTTCTTGAGCTTCGTTGTTATCTTTATCCATGTTTTATAATCGCCTCAATCATCTTGCTCTCAGTTGCACTGCCAGTCACAGTAATGGTATCTGCTGCAACAAAAGGTATTAAGTCTCTTAATCGTTCACTAGGTACAATCCAATCACAGCGAGACAACCAGCTCCCGGCTTCGCGCGGCAAGCTGGATAAAAAGTAACCTAACTGTTCAGCACTTGTCACTACAATTAGATTAACCGTATTCATCCACTGCGTCACTTGTCTATCGTCATTTAATACGCGTTTTACTCGTCGGTATACATCAATACTATCGACTTTAGCACCGCGAGCTCGCAATGTATCAAATAGCAAATCGCGGCCCTTCTCACCCTTGATAATCAACCAGTGTTGATTATCAACGTCTAGCAGTTCAGGCAAGCCCAGTAACGACTCGCTGTCATGTTTAAAGGTGGGACAACGTGTCGAGGTCCCGAACGTATTAGCGGCCAGCCGAGCAGTCGTCGGACCCACTGCAAACATCGATGTTGCTGGATGAAAGCTAAAGCCTGACTGAGCAGCAAACCTCACTGCGTTCTTACTAATCCAAATAACACCGTCATAGTCATTAAAGGTTTTCGGTTTTACCGAAATGGGTTCAATGTCGATAAAACTGTGTTGGGTAAATTCAATAGAAGAGCGAGACAGCGCATCAATAACACGCTGTCGTGAATCATCGGGTTGTAATATCAGCGCCCTAGTCGTGCTGGTCATACACCGCCTTCAAAATTTTACCTGCACCCCGTGCGAGAAGCTTCTCGGCGAGTTCGATACCTAACGCTTCGGCTTGTTCGATAGGCCCTTCAATTTGCTCTCGAATCACCTCGACGCCGTCTGGGTCACCGACTAGCCCTCGTAAACTGAGATGTTCACCATCGACCACAGCAAACGCGCCTATAGGTACTTGGCAACCGCCTTGTAGTCGGCGGTTCATCGCACGCTCGGCTAATACGCGATAGCGCGTGGTAGAGCACTGAAGTGGCTCGAGTAGCGTTTTTATCTTGTCATCATCGCTACGTACCTCAATACCCAATACACCTTGACCATTTGCGGGCAAGGAATCTTCAACCGGGATAAAGGAAGTAATACGTTCGCCGAGTTCTAATCGAATAAGACCTGAAGCCGCTAAAATAATCGCGTCAAATTGCCCTTCATCGAGTTTGCGCAAGCGCGTTTGGACATTGCCGCGTAAATCTTTGATTACGAGATGTGGGAAACGCTCTTTAACCTGACAACGACGGCGCAGGCTGCAGGTGCCAACAACAGCGCCTTCTGGTAATTCATTCAATGATTGGTACTGATTAGAAACAAAAGCATCGCGCGGATCTTCACTTTCGCAGATGGTATGAAGTTCTAACCCTGGTGGAAACTCAACGGGCAAGTCTTTCATCGAATGTACGGCGAGGTCGGCCCTACCCTCTAACATCGCAGCTTCAAGCTCTTTTACGAATAGGCCTTTGCCACCGATTTTAGCTAATGGCGTATCAAGGATAATATCACCGCGTGTGGACATCGGTACAAGCTCAATCGTGAGCTCTGGATAGAGCGATGCTAAACGCGCTTGTATATGTTCTGCTTGCCACATGGCGAGTTTACTTTTTCGCGTGGCAATTCTGACCGTCTTTGACATGTCTACCCCTTACTACTTAATGACATTTCGCTTTGGTGGTGCGATGATAGGCGCCACAAGCATACTCAATATAAAGATATAGTTTAGCGATGTTTAAGCGAAATGTAACCAAGCCATTGATTCAACTCTGCGTCATTTTGACCAGTGTATGCGCGCTTGCGGCCTGCGGTCAAAAAGGACCTCTACAACCAGCGCCTATGCCAGAGAAAAACGAACAGCAGCCACAGCAACCACAACAACCAAGTAATGCCGATGAGTCAGTTAAGTTATAAAGCAGCACAACTTCATATCGAATCTGTCGCTCTGCCAACCTTAGCCGAGCGATTCGGTACGCCACTTTATATTTACTCGAAAAGTCAGATTCTTGCGAACTGGGAAAAGTTTCGTGCCTTTTGGCCGAGCCAACATAAGTTGTGCTACGCGGTGAAAGCAAATAGTAACTTGGCTATCTTACAACTGCTGGTCAAGCAAGGAGCTTGGTTCGATATTGTTTCGGGCGGTGAGCTGAAGCGCGTGCTTGCAGCAGGCGGGAAAGCTGAGCACGTGGTGTTTTCGGGCGTGGCCAAGTCAGAAGCAGAGATTCGGTTTGCATTAGAACAAGGTATTGGGTGTTTTAACGTTGAGTCTGCAGCAGAGCTCGAACGTATAGAGCAAGTTGCGCAAGCGCTGAAAACGCGCGCACCAGTGTCGTTGCGCGTTAATCCCGATGTCGATGCGAAAACACATCCCTATATTTCAACGGGCCTAAAAGCTAATAAGTTTGGCATCCCGATGGATGACGCGATGGCGGTGTTTCGTAGAGCTCATACGCTTAACCATATCGAACTATTAGGCGCAGACTGTCATATCGGTTCACAAATTATGACCGACGCGCCATTTTTGGATGCTGCAAAGCGCATGTTTCGATTATTAGAGCGCTTGAGAGACGAAGCGATTGAGCTTTCTCACCTCGACTTAGGTGGCGGTTTTGGTATCGACTATCAAGGTAAACAAACATTGGACGTGCAAGGCTACCTTGAGAGTGTCATTGAACTGGCGAAAGACTACCCTCAACTCACGTTAATGTTGGAGCCTGGACGTGCCGTTGTTGCCGACGCAGGTGTTTTGCTCAGCCAAGTTGAGTACACCAAACAGTCGGATGATAAACGGTTTGTGTTGGTTGATGCGGGTATGAACGATCTGATGCGTCCTTCGCTTTATCAGGCATGGCACGATATTCTACCTGTTAATGAGAGCAATAGTGTTGCCGATGCCATTGTGGATGTTGTGGGTCCGGTATGTGAAACAGGATGTTTTTTAGGCCATGCGCGACACCTCAATGTGCAAGCGGGCGACCTGATTGCGGTTAACCATGCAGGCGCTTATGGATTTACCATGGCCTCAAACTACAATACACGCATGCGCCCAGCAGAAGTACTGGTAGAAGACGATCAAGTATGGTTAATTCGTGAGCGTGAAACGTTTGATGATCTGATCCGCGGTGAGCGGCTTATCGCTGAGGAGTAGAACGATGTTACTGCAGTTCTCTAAAATGCACGGATTAGGTAATGATTTTGTTGTGATTGATAACGTCACACAGAACTTCTATGTGAACCCTGAGCAAATTAAGCAGTGGGCAGACAGAAACCGTGGTATTGGCTTTGATCAGCTCTTATTAGTCGAGCCGCCCTATGATCCTGACCTCGATTTTCACTATCGCATTTTTAACGCGGATGGAAGCGAGGTCGCACAATGCGGTAATGGAGCGCGATGCTTTGCAAAATTTGTTAAAGCGAAGGGTTTATCAAATAAAAACCACCTAAAAGTGAGTACCAAAGCCGGCACTATGGTGTTGCATATAGAAAAGGATGGTCAAGTAACCGTCGAAATGGGTGAGCCCATGTTTGAGCCAGCCAGTGTCCCTTTTAAAGCTCAGAAGCCCGAGCATACTTATGTATTGAGAGTCGCCAATGAGACTGTGTTGTGTGGTGTAATGGGGCTTGGAAATCCACACTGCGTTATCGAAACTGATGATGTAAATACCGCGCCGGTCGCGTCTTTAGGCGAAAAAATTGCTCAGCATGAACGCTTCCCTGAAAGCGTCAATGTGGGCTTTATGCAGATTGTCTCGCGTCAACACGTCAATTTGCGAGTGTTTGAGCGGGGCGTTGGCGAAACTCAAGCCTGTGGTAGCGGTGCTTGCGCGGCAGCGGTCATCGGTATGCAGCAGGATAAGCTCGATCGTCAAGTCAAAGTCTCTCTGCCCGGTGGCGACTTAATGATTCGTTGGCAAGCGGGTCAGGCGGTAAAAATGACAGGGCCTGCAACACTTATTTTTGATGGACAAATGGTGATATGAACAATAACAAACAAGCGCTCGATACGCCTGTCATTGATGACTCGCTGATCCGCGCCTATTTGGAAGAGAATCCGGATTTCTTTGAGCGACACGATGATTTGCTCAATAGTTTAACGGTCTCACACGAACGTAAAGGCACGGTATCTTTAGTTGAGCGACAGCAGCAAAAGCTACGTGAACGTGTTAATCAACTCGAAGAGGAAATTACTGAGTTAATGATTAATGCACGCCGTAACGAGGCGATTTTCAAAGCATATAGCGAATTATATGTGCGACTATTGAAGTGCCGTACGCTACAACAGGCTATCGATGCCTTACGAAATACATTTGAAGAAGATTTAGGCTTGTCGGCGTTAACGCTTAAACTATTCGACAGTCCAATAGAAGTCAGTGATCAGCTGGTGTTTGCAGCCGATACTCACCGCCAGCTGTTAAGCAAACGCTTTGACGACAGCCCCATTTATCTTGGGCGATTGACTGAACAAGAACGGAGACTACTGTTTCAAGATGAGGCGGTGCATTCGGTGGCGCTGATGTCGCTGGGTGAACAAGGTGAAGTGGGGATGTTTGCGGTAGGCAGTGGTCAGGCTGACCATTTTGAGCCAGCGATGGATCCGTTGTTAATTAATCAATTGCAAGCTTTGCTAAGCGCACTATTGCCACGTTTACTCGTAGAAAATGAAGCTGCGTGACATTCAACAGCGGTGGTTACAACAACTCGAGGGTGAGCGCGGGTTAGCTCAACTGACGATTAAAAACTATAATCGTCTGACCGGGATTGATATTGAACTCCTCGAACGACAAGGTATCGAGGCGACAGAACAATTGACGCGCCCCGTATTTGAACGTCTGCTAGTAGGTTGGCGTCGCGAAGGCTTAGGTGAACGCTCTATTGCCCTTAAGCTGTCAGCGTGGCGCACCTTCGTGCAGTATATGCTCGATTACCAACATCTAAGCGATGACCCTCTGAGTGGCTTGAAAGCACCTAAAATTCCTAAAAGGTTGCCTAAAAATCTCGATGTCGACAGTATCTCCCACCTTTTAGAATTACCTCTTGATGACGAGATAGCGATCCGAGACTCGGCGATGATGGAACTATTATATTCGAGTGGTTTGCGTTTAGCTGAGTTAGTGAGTTTGGATATGGATAGTATCGACCTCCGCTATGGGCAATTACGCGTTGTGGGTAAAGGAAGTAAGACACGGATTGTGCCCGTGGGTAAGGTCGCCATCAAAGCCATTCAACGCTGGTTAAAAGTGCGCGCTACGTGGTTGGCTACGCGCCCAGAAGTTGCATTATTTATAAGTCAGCGTAATCAACGCATAAGTCAACGTACCGTACAGCAACGGCTCAATTATTGGGGAAAACAGCAAGGGGTGGTGGGTAATTTACATCCACACAAACTGCGTCACTCTTTTGCTTCACATATGTTGGAATCCAGTGGCGACCTAAGGGCCGTACAAGAACTACTTGGCCACGCAAACTTGTCGACCACACAAGTCTATACACATTTAGACTTTAAACGTTTAGCAGAAGTTTACGACTCGGCTCATCCACGTGCAACTAAGGGTAAGAAGTCTTAATGATACGTTTCCATCGACGCTTTCATCTGCCAAAAGTCATTAGTTTCGATTTAGATGACACTTTGTACGACAACGTTCCGATTATTAAACGTACTGAGGAGCGCACCCATTCGCTTATTACTGAACGTGTTCCCGCGACGCGTGAGTGGGATATTGAACACTGGCGGCAGCGCCGGTTAGATTTAATGCAGCGCGATGATGACCTAGCTGACAATATGACTGCGCTACGTCGTGCCACCTTGCTACAGGGGTTTCGTGAACTTGAGATCGATGATGCGGAAACGATAACTGATGAGATTATGGATGCGTTCCTCGCTTTTCGTAGCGACTTTAGTGTCAGTGAAGACGTTCATGACTTGCTCGATCGGCTGGCATCGCGCTATCGCTTAGTGGCTGTAAGTAATGGCAATGCCGATGTTAAGCGTGTGGGAATCGGGCACTACTTTAAACTTGCGTTACAACCGACGCATGACTTCCGTGGTAAACCCAATACCGACATGTTCGAGTACGTAAAGCAGGCAATGAATTGTGCCCCCGAGGCTATTCTGCACGTCGGTGATTCGCCACAGTCAGATGTTTTTGGCGCTCACCGCGCGGGAATGCAAAGTGTTTGGCTAACCAGTGGCTTAGGGCGTTCGCACCAGTTGCGAGTATTGCCAACGGTGACCATCGATGAGTTACAGGAGCTTAGCGCGTTACTCCTGTAAGATAACTGGTTGCTTATACAGTATTGGATCATTACACTGAGCCTCATTCAGTTAGCCAAGGAGTCATGCATGAGCACGCACCCGTTAATTTCCGGTTTAAATGAGAAGCAAGCCACGGCGGTAAGCGCTGATGATCGGCCTATGCTGGTATTGGCTGGCGCCGGGAGTGGTAAAACTCGGGTTTTGGTGCATCGAATTGCTTGGCTCATTCAAGAACGTCGTTATTCTCCTTACAGTATTTTAGCCGTAACCTTCACTAATAAGGCCGCCTCGGAAATGCGAGGTCGCGTCGAGCAACTCTTGGGTTCATCGGTTAGAAATATGTGGATAGGCACGTTCCACGGTCTGGCTCATCGCTTGTTGCGCGCACACTATATGGATGTAGGCCTACCACAAAACTTCCAAATATTGGATAGCGACGATCAGCAGCGTTTAGTTAAGCGCTTAATTAAGTCAATGAATTTGGATGAAAAGCGCTGGCCCGCCAAGCAAGCACAATGGTACATCAATGGTAAAAAAGACGAAGGTTTAAGGGCACAACATATTGAAACCTTTGATCCCACCGAGCAAACCTTGAAACAGATTTATGAGGCGTATCAGGAAAGCTGTGACCGTGCCGGTTTAGTTGATTTTGCTGAGCTGCTTTTGCGTGCGCACGAGCTATTGCGTGATAACAAAACCGTGCGCGAGCATTACCAAAAACGCTTCCGTCATATCCTCGTAGACGAGTTTCAAGATACTAACTCGATCCAGTATGCATGGATTCGTTTGCTTTCTGGGCAAGATAATATCGTCACCATTGTCGGTGATGATGACCAGTCAATTTATGGATGGCGTGGGGCTCGCGTCGAAAATATTCAGCAGTTTTTAGACGATTACCCTACAGCGATGACGATTCGCCTCGAGCAGAATTATCGTTCGACCGGAAATATATTGCGTGCCGCGAATTCAGTGATAGCAAATAATTCAGACAGGCTTGGCAAAGATCTTTGGACAGAGGGTAATGAGGGCGAGCCTATTAGCCTCTATGCTGCGTTTAATGAAATGGACGAGGCGCGCTATATCGTGGGTCGTATTGAGGAATGGCGCGATCAAGGTGGTGCTCTGCAAGATGTCGCGCTGCTGTATCGCAGCAATGCGCAGTCACGCGTGCTGGAGGAAGCGCTGCTGCATGCGCGTCTCCCTTATCGAATTTATGGTGGCTTGCGATTCTTCGAACGGCAAGAAATCAAAGATGCACTCGCCTATTTACGTTTAGTTAGTAACCGTGATGATGATGCGGCGATTGAGCGCGTCATTAATACACCGACGCGCGGTATTGGCAATCGTACTTTAGACATTATTCGGCAGACGGCTCGAGAGCAGAAGAAGTCTCTCTGGCAGGCGGCTATCCAGCTTGTAGATGAAAAGCAACTGGCGGGTCGAGCGCGAAATGCAGTGGCGAGCTTTATTGAACTTATCAATACCACTGACGATGAAACGGAAGACTTCACTTTGGGTCGTTTAAGCAATGAAGTGATCTCGCGCTCTGGCTTATTAGCAATGTACGAGGCCGAAAAAGGTGAGAAAGCAGAGACACGTGTTGAAAACTTAAAAGAGTTGGTCAGTGCCTGCGAAAACTTTACTCAAGACGAGACTGAAGAAGACCTTACACCACTTAATGCCTTTCTAGCGCATGCCGCATTGGAAGCCGGCGAAGAGCAAGCCGATGAATACCAAGATGCGGTTCAGCTGATGACGCTACACAGTGCGAAAGGGCTCGAATTTCCGATGGTCTTTATGACTGGCGTTGAGGAAGGCGTATTTCCTTCGCAACAGTCGATGGATGAGCCGGGTCGCTTAGAGGAAGAACGTCGGTTGTGCTATGTCGGTATGACACGAGCGATGCAAAAGTTAGTTATCACATACGCCGAACAGCGGCGTATTTATGGACAAGACTTTTTCCACAAAGTGAGCCGTTTTATTAGCGAAATGCCGGCAGATGCACTGCATGAAGTGCGCTTGCAAACTCAGGTGCAAAAGCCAACAAGCTATGGACGCTTCAATACCGGTGCAAGTCATGAGGCCTTTGAGCAAACTGGGTTTTCATTGGGACAGCGCGTGCGTCATGCGAAGTTTGGTGATGGAACCGTGCTTAATTATGAAGGCACAGGCCCGCAGAGTCGTATCCAAATTAACTTCGACCAAGTCGGCACTAAGTGGCTTGTCGTCGCCTATGCCAAACTTGAACCATCTATCAGTTAGTTGATCGACATACGCGTTATACGCGTAATCCATAATACACTCTCATTAATGAGGAAGTCGTTATGAAACGCAGTGCAAACGCAGTTTGGAAAGGAAGTATTAAAGAAGGTTCAGGTGTTGTATCAACTCAAAGTGGCACCTTGGATGAAACGCAGTATTCGTTCAAAAGTCGTTTTGAATCAGGCAAAGGTACTAATCCAGAAGAGTTGATAGGTGCTGCCCATTCAGGCTGCTACGCCATGGCTTTTTCGCTGATGCTCGGCGAAGCCGGTTATGAGCCTAACTCGATTGATGCAAAAGCTGAAGTGAGTTTAGTTGAAGCCGACGGCGGTTTTAAGGTCGATAAAATCCACTTAACGGTGCAAGCCGACATTGAAGGTATCGGGCAGGACGAGTTTGAGAAGCTCGCTGAAGAAGCCAAGAAGGGCTGTCCTATCAGCAAACTTCTCAATGCAGAAATTACGATGGAAGCTACGCTCAACTAATCGGTTCCTGCACCGCTGACTTTTTCAGACGGCGGTTTCGCTGGCGCTGTATCACCGAGTCGAAGGTATATAGCGCCAACGCACTCCATATGATCACAAAAGTAATGAGCTTGCTCTCCGCTAATGGCTCGTCATATAAATTCACGGCAAGAATAAACATCAGGCTTGGCGCGATATATTGGAAGAAACCGAGCGTTGCATAACGGATGCGTTGCGCAGCAGCCGTAAAGCAAAGGAGCGGTATTGTCGTAACTAATCCTGCGGCCATCAGCAACAAGTTAAGTTGCCATGAATTCGCGGTCATATCAGCACTGGTTGAATCTGCGAAAAACAGTAAATATCCCAGCATTACCGGCACAAGCAATGTCGTCTCTAACCACAGGCCCGAAATCGAATCTACAGGCAGACGCTTTCTTATCGCCCCATAAATCGCAAAACTGCTCGCTAAAGCCAGCGCTACCCAAGGGACTGAGCCAAATGTTACGACTTGTATTCCCACACCAACAATGGCTAACCCAATGGCAAATAGCTGTAACCGCCTCATCTTCTCTTGGAAGAAAGCCATGCCAATGGCGACATTGAGTAGTGGATTAATATAGTAGCCCAAGCTCGCATCTAACATATGGTTGGCATTGACGGCCCATATAAATAGAAACCAGTTACCTCCTAATAGACAGGTGGCAACGGTGAGACGAAACATCATTTTTGGTGAACGGATAATCGGCTTCAAGCGATGGAGTCGTTTTAAGCCTACGATGAGAATAAAAACTAATATAAACGCCCAAATAATTCGATGTGCCAGAATTTCGAACGCCGGCACCTGTTGGACTGATTTAAAATAGATGGGCGCGAAACCCCAAAATGAATAGGCGGCCAGTGCGAAGAAAACGCCCTGACGCGCTCGAACAGCATCTTCGGTCATGATGTTACCTAGTGATTATCCGACGAGATAAGTGCCTGTACCAAAGGCGATATGCGTACCATCTTCATTATGAAGTTCCATTCGTGCTACGGCAACCTTGTTGCCAGAACGGATTATCGATGCATTTGCAATAAATTCTTTACCCCGACCGGGACGCAGGTAGTCGACACGAAGATCAATCGTGCCACAACGACTCAAACGTTCCATCAGGTAATGCTCTGAAGGCTCCTGTAAACGTTCAATCATGCCAGCGATGGCGACCAATCCTCCGGCGGTATCAAGAGCGGTTGCGGTTACACCGCCGTGTAACATACGTTGTGGAACATTACCCATGAGTGGATCTTGCCAACGAAACTTCACTTGGCCGCGCTCGGGGGTGAACTCGGTAATTTCAAAGCCAAGTAACTTTTGAAAAGGTACTTGTTCGTTCATAAAAGCAGATACGCGTGTGAGAATTTCTTGGGTATTCATTATTTATCATGGTGCAAAGAGACTAGGACGCTTACAATAGAGTGATGCGAATCATTAAGTCAATAACAGCTAGCCGATTTTATTATGACGTTAAGTGAAGCTCAGCCGACAACATCTAGCTTGCAGCAGACGCTCGCCAAGGTATTTGGTTACACCGAGTTCCGATCTGGCCAAGAGGCGGTTATCGAACACTTGCTCTCGGGTCGAGATACCTTAGTACTGATGCCAACGGGGGGTGGTAAATCGCTCTGCTATCAGCTACCGGCTGTGCACGAGCCTGGACTGACCGTGGTTATTTCACCTTTGCTGTCGTTGATGCAAGATCAGGTGGAAGCGCTTCAAGCGATGGGGGTTGCTGCTGAGGCACTGCATTCAGGCCTCTCTTCTGAGCACGCATTAAGTGTTTTAAGACGCTTACAAAACGACGAAGTATCTTTACTGTATGTCAGTCCAGAGCGAGCCTTGCAGAGCGCCTTTATTGAGCGATTACAGGCGTATCAACCCCGGTTTATCGCGATAGATGAAGCGCATTGTATTAGCCAGTGGGGCCATGACTTTCGTCCAGAATATGGTCAATTGGGACGCTTACGAGATGTTCTTCCCCATGTTCCGTTTATGGCGCTAACCGCTACAGCCGATGCGGCAACGCAACAAGACATCATCGAGCGGTTAGGGCTGAGACAGCCATACTGTCACCGTAGCTCCTTCGACCGACCTAACATTCGCTATGTAGTACAGGATAAATATAAGCCTTTTAAACAAGTTAAAGACTACGTACGCAAACAAAAAGGCGCGGCGGGTATCATTTACTGTGGTAGCCGAAAGAAAACTGAGGATATTGCTGAAAGTTTGCAAGATGCGGGTGTTAGAGCAGCCCCCTATCACGCGGGCCTGGCGAGCGAACTTAAAGAGACGACGTTGAGGCAGTTTCTGCGCGATGACTTAGATGTAGTGGTTGCAACGGTGGCGTTTGGTATGGGTATTAATAAACCCAACATCCGCTATGTCATACACTTTGATATCCCGCGTAGCATTGAGTCCTATTATCAGGAAACCGGCCGAGCCGGTCGGGACGGTTTGCCGGCGGAAGCGTTACTATTGTACGACCCAAGTGATGCACAATGGATACGACGCATTCTAGATGAACATGATAATGAGCATCGAAGTATCGTCGAACGTCAAAAGTTTTCTGCAATGCAAGCGATGGCAGAAGCTCAAACTTGTCGACGTTTAGTCCTGCTTAATTACTTCAATGAGTTCTCGGAAAAAGAATGTGGTAACTGTGACTTGTGTCTTGACCCACCTACACGCTTTGATGCGCTTGAGGACGCGCAAAAAGCCTTGAGTTGTGTTTATCGTGTTGGGCAGCAGTTTGGTATTTCTCATGTAGTCGAAGTATTACGTGGCTCAAAGAATCAAAAGGTACTTGAGCATCATCATCATGAATTAAGCACTTATGGTCTCGGGCGTGAGCAAACTCACGAATATTGGTATTCGATTTTACGGCAGTTGATTCATCGCGGCTTTCTAGTCCAAGACATTCGTCGTCATGCGGCTCTACAATTAACCGAGGAAGCGCGTCCCATACTGCGCGGTGAGAATACTTTAGAGTTGGCAAAGCCTCGACTCAACTTAACTTCTAGCCAAAGTAAAATCACTGATCGTGGTGACTACAACAAAGTATTGTTTAGGCGCTTACGTAAATTACGAAAAGACATAGCTGATCGAGAGAGTGTGCCACCTTTTGTTGTATTCAACGACAATAGTTTGGTAGAAATGTGTCAGAAATATCCAACATCAGCACCGGAAATGCTGATGATAAGTGGTGTTGGACAGGTGAAATTAGAGCGTTATGGCGAGGCGTTTATCGATGAGATCGAGGCGTTTCTGACGCTAAGCTCTGAGAAGGATGTGCTCGATGGATGAAGTTATCATACTAACCAAATTGCCTGACAATGATACGGACAAAGAAATTAATGCTTGGTTAGTTGATGTGACCACGGTAATTGATGCCACTGTTAAAGAGCACGAGTGCAGTGCAGATTTATGGAGCTGGCGCCTCGCAATATTAGGAAAACATTGGCTATTACATTATTCGTCGTTGTGCGAGGCGGCGTGGTTATTGCCACTTGAGGGAACAGAGCAATGGGTCGAGGAACGAATAAGGGATTTATAACATCATGAAATTCGCTAAGCAGAGCGGGTTTTTGTTGAGCATTTTGACTGTGTTGCTGTGGCTAGGAAGCGCCACGGCAAATGATATCGTTACCGTCTCCGCGCAAACTGATCGTTTGACGCTATCACAACATATGACATTCCGAGTATTGCCTGCAAATACGTCATTGCAGCAGTTGGATATCAATCGGGCCCGTTACTGGCAGTCATTCAACGCTTTGAAAAAGAGCGCTCAGGCTAACTTGGATACCACGGTTTGGGGACTGGCGACGCTTTACAATCGCAGTGCCATAAACCAATCCTTTGTGATTGATCTGGGTGGTTCCTACATCAAATATGCACAAGTATTTGTCATCGATCGCGATAATGAGGTAATTGACTCCGCCGATGTGCGTTTTAATGATGGCTTGATTCAACGCCCTTACCTTGCGCAGCAGATGATGTTACCTATTGAGGTACCAGCACGTTCCACTGTGCGTTTATTGGTATCGGTCGAAACACCACCGGAATACGTAAATCCGATAAAGCTTTGGAATCCCGGCTCACTGCAGTTGCACCTACAGCAGAAACAAACAGCACTTGGTATTAATGTCGGCTTAATGGTGCTGATTGCTGTTGCGGCATTCAGTATGACACGAGGCAATCGGCGTCGATTGCAACTGAGCATTGCCTTTGTGTGTGTCAGCTTAATTTTAGTCGTTCTATTACACAGTGGCCTATGGATTACTTACTTTTCGCCGCTAAAACCCAGTATTGCCCAATTATTAATGCCCTATTCACAGCAATGGCTTTTGGTCATGATGAGTTGGGCCAGTGTGGAATTGTTTAGTCGATCCGCCCGGCAATCCAATATCGTTCGCTTTTTGATGTTACTCACGGTCGTATCGCTGTTGAGTGCTATCGCTCAGCCTTGGTGGTCCGCCTTGCGAAGTCCTTGGTGGCTTGCTGTTCAAAGTGCGCTGCTAGCGATTACCGATATTCTAGCCGTCTTTTTTGTGACATCGAGTAGAGCAAGGAACCGAGCGTTTTGGGAGGCATCGCTGCTTACCACGCTAACGCTACTCGCATTACAAATTATTTGGCCGACAATGGCTGCCACTTGGATTGGGCAAAACACCATTGTGGTTTACTGTGCCATGACCGCCGTATTGCTCGCGCTTTTAATTGCCAACTTCGAACGTATTTCTGAGCAGTTGGGACATAAAGTACATCGATTGAAGTCGGCGAACCGTTCAATACGCCGGCGTATGCGACTTTTTCAACAGCGCAGCTCTGAAGGATGGTTTGAGCTCGACCGCAAAATGCAGTGGCTTCGCACTAACAAACCCTTTTTATCAATGCTTGCTTGCACTAATAAGCAGATGCTTGCCCAGCAATGGCCTACGGCCGAAGATTTATTCGGCGATGCCGCGTTAAGCTGGCGTGAGCCTGGACGTTCAGAACCGTGGCAACAGCTAATTAATATTACTTTGATGAGTGGTCAGCGGCGTTGGTTTTCTGTCGCTATCTATCCCGATGGCTTGGGTCATGCGATGGATGTATCTAAGCAAGTGGATGCAGAGATGCAACTGAATTACTTGGCTAAGCATGATTCGTTAACAGGGCTACTCAACTTTGATGAGTTTAAGCGACTTTTTCAAACACAGCTCGATAAACAGAAGCCATGCACGGTGATGTTAATCGATATCAAAGGCTTTGATGTATTATGCGATCAGGTGGGTGGGCATCATCGTGATCAGGCATTGCTACAACTGATCCTGCAGATGAAGCAAAAGGCACCGCAAAATGTTCGGCTGGCGCGTTATCCGATGAATGGTGTCGCTATACTAGGTCCAGAAGATGAGCAGTCTGTGTTTGCGCTGTGCTATCAGTTGGTTCAAATTGTCCGCGAATTTAGATACAGCACTGAGGGACGGGTCTTTCAATTCACTGCGAATGCAGGCATGGCCGTTGCTCGGGATGCACAATTACGGATTGCAGAGCGTTTGATTAGGCAAGCCGAGGATGCGGAGAAAATAGCTCAACAACTTGGTGACTTTAAAGTATATAGTGCGACCGCTGACGACCATCGACGGTTACAAACAAGAGAAGAGCGGCGTTGGGAAGATCGGTTGCGCAACGCGCTGGTGAATCAAGACTGGCAAGTATTTCGCCAACCCATTCTTAGTGCATCAATAGAACATGATAAACATTGCTATGAAATTTTGCTGCGTTTGCCTAATGATGACAGCTTAGAGCCAGACGAAGCTATTGCACCTCAACAGTTCTTACAAGCTGCTGTGCAGGCAGGTATTATGGGTAAAGCGGATCGTTGGCTGTTTCGAGAATTAATCGAACGGTTTGAGGAGCAACCGTTTGAAGCTACGCGGACTTGGCGATGTCATGTGAATTTGTCGCAACAAAGTTTGGAAGATAATGACTTTATAAACTTTATCGAGTCGATGGTAGCGCATTCAAACATTCAGCCAAAACAATTGATGTTTGAAGTCGCAGAGCCCATCGCTAACGAGCGCTTTGAACAGACCTACAGACTCTTTAAACAATTGCATCAACTAGGCTTTGGCACCGCCATCGATCAGTTTGGTACCGGATTTAATAGCTTTCGACTACTTAAATCGTTACCACTTACTCAAATCAAAATTAACCGCTTTTGGGTACAGAATATGCTGCTCGATCCAACCGATGCGGAACTTGTCGATAGCTGTATCCGTTTAGCCAAAATTAACCAAGTTGAAGTGACCGCTGTCGGTGTTGAAAACGATGAAACGCGCGCGTTACTGAGTCAAGCAAAGGTCGATTACATACAAGGTTTTGCGTGCGGTAAACCAACCCGCTGGTAGGCACTTAAAGAAAAAGGGCAGCGTCTGCTGCCCTCTGCTCAACTAATGTTATTTTGCCCAGGGAAAACAAAATAGATTAGCTTTCGCTTTTAACTCGATTCTCGAGTAGCTCTTTTGGCGAACTACCAATATCGATACGTTTGGGTTTCATCGCCTCGGGAATTCGTTTAACCAAGCCAATGGTTAACAGCCCATTTTTAAGTGCTGCACCCGTTACTTCTACATGCTCGGCAAGACTGAATTTTCGCTCAAACGCTCGATTGGCGATGCCGCGATGCAGAAACTCGCGCTGTTCGCTTTCTTCTGCTTTCTTGCCGGTAACACGCAATACACCATTTTCGACTTCGATTTCTAAATCGTCGTCTTCAAAACCGGCGACTGCGATAGTAATCGCATATTGGTTATCGGCCACACGCTCAATATTGTATGGAGGATAGCCGCTCGCACTGGTGTCAGAACGAAGTGCTGCATCGAGTAGTGATGCCATACGATCAAAACCTACGCTGCTGCGATACAGAGGACTTAAATCTATAGTAGCCATAGTCATTCTCCTTAGAAGCAATAACTTTTAAATTTTCAATTAAAAAGGCACAAACCGTTGTCGCCTTTGCTGAGGGTGACTCTCTTCGAGACCTCACCCTTAACTACTAAATAGGGCCCGATCATATCGAGTTCAAGTGTTGCAAGAAAAAAATTGCATCTTTGTAATCAACCCTTTTAAATGAAACTAAGATGAACTAACGAGTACAGCTGTGGACGAGAAGCTTTGGCGATGGATTGAACTGAACGAATACGAAACGCCCAGTGTGCCGACAACGATGTTGGCAAAACGATGGTGGCATAAGACGCTGCAGACGCTCAGACCGACCCGCGTCGAAGTATCCACTGCAAACTCGGCAGAGGAGGAACCGAAGGACGGCGAATTCAAGTTTGATGAGCAACCTTTATTGGATTCGCTAAACACGCTATTGGACCAGCAAAATCAAGGTGATCCACGTGTTACGTGGCTAGTACTCGCACCGGCATCTCCAGTTTGGAGTGTGATAAGAAAATGGGCTAGTCAAAACGGCTGGCAACGCGTGCCAATGCCTCAGCGCGACTCATTACTGACCTCGCATTCATTTGAAGAACTCAATCTGCCGTCTGAGCCTTGGGTGATAGACGATTTGTCGTGCGGTTTCGTCAGGCATCCTCTCGGTATGCGTTGGCTGCAAGCCTTCTTGAGAAAAACGCTGCATACGCCGACTTCGCCGGGGCTTGTCATCTGTGGTAGCTGGTTATACTACTACTTAGAAAAGACTCACGGTGGACTTAATCGCCAGGCGTTAACGTTACGACCTTTCGATACCGCATCTATGGTGAGTAGTCGTCTTGCTGTGAGTCAAGCGCATGCTAGGCGTTTGCTTGCGGTCAGTGAGGGTCATCCGGGCATTGCGGCGGCTTATCGTAACGCCTTTGCTGTTTCGGCGGAGCAAACTGAAATTGTACTTGAAATGCCTCGGGTGCCAGCCGCTCATGGGGAAACATCAACGTTTGTCATTTATGCACTGCTCTTACACGGTGGGCTTAGCACGTTTTTGTTAGGAGAAGTGCTCAACAGTATTGCGCCCAACCTTATTGAGCACAGTTTAAACTTATTGCGTAGTCACGGAATTGTGAGGTATCAGGATGAGCAGTGGTCGGTCACTGAACTGGGTTATCCAGCCGCTAAGCAGTTTTTAGCACAACGCGATTTTAATTGGACATCGTGTTAGGGGTAGGATTTTATGGACACAGGAAAAATTTCCGACTTGTTTAAGACGGTTGATTCAAACGCAGCGCTGCGCGTTGTTACGATCATCCTAATCGCGTGGCTTATTGTCTTTTTAAGTCAGCGATTACTGCCTCGTTTAGCCAACTTACTTCATAGTAAACAGCGCCTGTACACGCTGGCGCTGATTCCTTTGATTCGCTTAGTTGTCGTGATCGTTGCGTTAGTTATGCTTGTGCCCATTTTTATAGAGCCGACGCTAAAAAATATGGTCGCTGCCTTGGGTGCGCTTGGTTTAGCTATTGGCTTTGCGATTAAAGATTATGTGTCGAGTTTGATAGCGGGAGTCGTCGCGATTCATGAAATGCCTTATCGCCCTGGCGATTGGGTTACCATTGACGGCGTCTATGGCGAGGTTACTCACATAGGGCTGCGTACCGTCGAGTTGGTCACGCCCGATGATACGGTCGTTGCGATGCCACACGAGAAAATTTGGCAACATGCGGTGCTTAATGCCAATAACGGTGGACCGTCGTTGATGTGTGTTGCAGAGTTCTTTTTGACCCCGGAATCTAACGGGGTGATGGTAAAGGAGGCATTGGAGCAAATAGCGTTAACGAGCCCTTATCTACAAATTCACAAACCTGTCGTGGTCACTGTAAACGATGAGCCTTGGGGCACCCGATACCGGCTGAAAGCATACCCTGTCGATCCGCGGCAGCAATTTAAATTTATCACTGACTTAAGTCTGCGTGGCAAACAGCGTTTAATCGATCTGGACATACAGTTTGCCAAAGTTGAAACCGCTAAAGTGAATTAATTCGTTAGAGCTTTAATCCGTTTTTGAGTGAATACTGTAAAACTAAAGACTCAATTAGTCAGCAGGGCGCGCATCGATAGAGCTGCGGAACCATCATTTATGAACTCAAACTACGAGCATGTATTAATACTTGAAGACGATGCAGTCACCGCCGCGCACCTCTCTAGTACCTTGAGCAAGCATGGCATTACAACCGTTACGCGATTCGAAAGTGGTTTCGATGTGTTGCACGAAGTTGAACACAACAAACACCCTGACTTGATTCTTTGTGACTTACGCTTATCGGATATGGATGGCCTCCAGTTTGTGCGCTTTTTAACAGAAACGCATTATGAGGGCGACATAGGATTTATCAGTGGTAATGATAGCCGTGTGCTAGACGTGGTGCAGCAGCTCGCACGCTCCTTAGGCTATTCGGTATTAGGTGGAATAACCAAGCCAGTTACCCCGAATCAGGTTGTACGTTTGCTGATGGCGCGCCCCATTAACGAGCCAGAACAACAACCTCACTCCATTTATTCACTCACGGCTAATCAGATTATTAAAGGTGTTAGAACCGGCGCACTGCTACCCTATTATCAGCCGAAGGTTGATATTATCGACAACCGTGTGATTGGTTTTGAATCACTTGCGCGCTGGCGTGATAGAAAGACAGATCAAATTTTGTCGCCGGCTACGTTTATACCTGTTGCTGAGCGCTTTGGTATTATCAGTGAGTTGAGCTTAACGTTTTTAAAAGCGGTATTGAGTGATTTCAAACACTTCGATGCTTTCGATGAACAGGTAACCGTTGCAGTTAACTTTAGTATCGATAGTCTCAGTGATCGTCATTTGCCGGATATGTTGCTCGATCTTTTGCGTGAGTATAATGTATCCCCTTCTCGCATCGTAATTGAGGTGACAGAATCTCGGCTCGCTAACGAACGCATCAATGTTTTAGAAGTATTAGCGCGGTTACACTTAGCCGGCTTCAGGCTCTCAATCGATGATTTTGGTACAGGTTATTCATCTCTTTATCGTCTTAAGCATACGCCGTTTGAGGAGTTGAAGTTAGACCGTTCGTTTGTACAAGACGCTGTTAGAGACAACTCAGCTAAAGCGGTGATTCGCTCCTCGATGCAATTGGCCAAGGAACTAAATATGCAGGTCGTTGCCGAGGGGGTCGAAACGGAAGCTGAGCAACAGTTAGTGAATGAAATGGGTTGCGGTGTCATGCAAGGCTTCCGCTTTGCTAAACCACAACCCATTGAACGGGCTTTTAATGTTGAGTGGCCTCTTCATCAAGTGTCTCAGGTAGAAAGCCACCTGACTGGTGACGCCAGAGTTTAGCGTAGAGGCCATCTTGCTCAAGTAGCTGCTCGTGACTACCTTGCTCAATAATCTGACCTTTATCCATTACGATCAGTTTATCCATCGCAGCGATAGTGGATAAACGATGCGCGATAGCAATGACGGTCTTACCTTGCATCAGTTGATACAAGTTATCTTGAATAGCGTTTTCGACCTCAGAATCGAGCGCTGATGTTGCTTCATCTAAAATGAGTAACGGTGCGTCTTTAAGCATTACCCGTGCTATGGCAATACGCTGACGCTGTCCACCCGAGAGTTTAACGCCGCGTTCACCAACATGAGCATCGAGTCCCCGTCGTCCTTTTGAGTCCTCGAGTTGGTCGATAAACTCATTGCAATGCGCGCGTTTTACCGCGAGTAACAGCTCTTCTTCGGTGGCGTCGGGGCGGCCATAGAGGATATTGTCGCGCACGGAGCGATGCAGTAGAGATGTATCTTGCGTGACCATGCCAATATTAGCGCGCAGCGTGTCTTGCTGCACTTGGCTAATATTTTGACCATCAATCGTAATGGCACCTTTTTCTACATCGTAAAAACGCAGTAATAAGTTAACCAACGTCGATTTGCCCGCCCCCGAGCGACCGACAACGCCAATTTTTTCACCCGGTTTAATGTCTAGATTGAAATCTTCCATTACACCGGAGCCTTTTCCATAGTGAAAGCTGACATGGTTAAACCGAATGTTACCGTGCGGTACGTTTAACGGTTTGGCATCGGGTTTATCAACAATACGCTGGGGAACGGCGAGTGAGCCAATACCATCTTGTACGGTGCCGATGCTCTCGAACAGCGTTGATAGTTGCCACATGACCATTTGTGACATACCGAACAAGCGCAGTACCAAACCAATGACAACCGCCACGGCACCCAAGGTGACCCAGTCGCCTCTCCACAGGACGATGGCGGTCGCAGCAGAGCCGAATAATAGTCCACAGTTGATAAAATATAGAAAGCCGTAGAGTTGCGTGACGAGGCGCATTTGCGCATGGACGGTGGTTAAAAACTCGCTCATCCCCTCTTTAGCAAACCGTGCTTCACGTTGTGCATGGGAGAACAGTTTGACGGTTTGGATATTGGTGTAGGAATCGACAATACGTCCCGTCATCACCGAGCGTGCATCTGCTTGTAAAGCGGAAACCTGTCCCAGTTTTGGAACATAATAGCGCAACAAGATCCCATAAAGTACGAGCCAAATTGCGAGTGGTAACATGAGACGCCAATCGGCGGAACCAATAATAAAGAACATGCCAATAAAATAGACCACCACGTAGTTAATGATCTCAATAAACGACATGATACATTGTCTGACAGCTAACGAGGTTTGCATCAGCTTGGTTGCGACGCGGCCAGCAAACTCATCCTGATAATAGCTCATCGACTGCTTCATTAAGTAACGATGTCCCTGCCAACGAATGCGCATAGGAAAGTTGCCGAGCAGTGTTTGGTGAGTCAGCATGGAGTGCATCCAAACCAACAAGGGTAGTCCGACAAGTACGAGTGCGCTCATCCACACTAAAGGTATGAACTGATCTTGAAAAATCGTTTCGCGATCTTGCTGTGACAGCCAATCGACAATTTGCCCTAAAAAGCCGAAAAGCCAAACTTCTGCGATGGCTATTCCAGCCATAAAGATCGCAGTCATCAGCAAATAGGGCGTTGAACCTTTAGTAAAGTGCCAGCAAAACGCAAAGAAGCCTTTCGGGGGCTGCGTTGGCTCTTCCTCGGGAAACGGGTTGATACGATTTTCAAACCATTTAAACAACATCGATTGAACTCCAGAAAAATTATTGACCGAGGTAGCGGCTGCGTTCTTGACGCCATGCTTCAGTTTGGATGATAGCTAATAGCTCACGGTTGATCGACTCGCGTAGCGGACTGCCTTGTGGCAGTACAAACCCATAATCTTGCGAAATTACGCGCTCGGGTAATACCCGTACGTTATTATACGACTGCGTACGAATCAGGTAGCGAATGATAGGCTCATCATAAACCACTGCATCGAGTTGACCGCGGTCTAGCTTGGCTAAGGCTGTGTTTAGATCGGTCACAGATTCAAAGCCGATATTTTTATCTTCTAACCAGCGCGCTGTCGCTGAGGCGCCAATGGTCGCCACACGCGCATTGCCTAAATCTGCAACATTGGAGACTTTTGATTGAAACTGAGAAACGGTTAACGACGAAGCGATGCTTGCAGTAAAGCTAGAAATAATGATGACGCAAGTAAACATCCAAACTAGGCTGACTGCGCGTCCACCCAAACTGCGCGGTGATTTATCACCGTAGCCCACGGTGGTCATGGTCACGGCGGCCCACCAAAAGCCTGACCCCAAGCCTTTTAGTGGCTGGTCAGAGAACTCTTCAGCATTTTCTTTGCGCTCGAAATACCAAACTAACGCCCCAGCGACAAAGAGCACCAGCGATAAAATCATAATAATGTATAGGAAATCAAACGACACAAAGCGTTTAGTCATTGCCCACCACGTTGACTCATTATTGACGGGGACAGCAATAGCCAAACCGCCATTGATAAACGGTTGACTGAAGTCTAATCGTGCTTCGCGTTCCGATGTGATGGTGAGTGCACCGAGACCGAGATCGTAGTCGCCACGTTCGACACCGTTGATAACCTCATCCAGAGGCAATGGATATAATTCATAATTGACGTTTAACCGATCCGCAATATCTTGCCATAGCTGAATCGCCAAGCCTTGATATTGCTGATTACTCTGTTCAATCACAAACGGAGCGTTCACGCGCACAGCAATTTGTAACGGTTCCTCTGGTTGCGCTGCAGCCTGTTGCTGTGCAAACACAGGTGAGGTGATCAGTAAGGCGATAAACGCGAAAACAAAATGACGCATGTGAACGTACCTTATTAGTTAATACAAATTAAAGATTAGCAGTTATGATTACATAAAAATGTGTCATACCGATTGATTATTTGAATACTTTGGAAAAATAGTAAGAGGACTGTTCTATGCGAAAACTGATTTATATCTTGGCAGCTTGTAGTGTGTTAATGACTGGCAGCGCTCTAGCGCAACAACAAAGCTACCAACACTTTAAGCCGAAGCCGTCTGAAAACTTAGCACAAGCGCTCGCTAATATTGATGAATATAACGCTAAGCTTAAATCTCTAACGGAAGGCGAAATGACCGCTCAGGATTTAGCCAAAGTGCATGAAATTACCTATACGCTGGAAGTTGCGCTGGCGCGTCTGAGTAAAGAGCTTGATGTTGCAGCGAATTCATTGGAGCAGGTCCACTTAGGTTCAGAGGCTATGAACCAAGCGCGCGTGAAGGGGTTTGCGAAAGACTACTTACGCACGCTCGACACAATAACCTCCGCTAAGAAAAATTAGCGTTCATGAGAAACAGGCGGATAGATGCTTAACCCAGAACTCAGGTGCGTGTTTAAGTGCCTGAGTTCCGATTGAAACCTCGCAAATAGCCTTTTCATCATGTTCGGCTCGTGGTAAAGGTAACACGATGATCCCCTGTTGTTGGGCATAATGAACAAGTTTTTCAGCCGTTATTGTCGCGTTATATGGGAGACGAATATGAAACATAGCCGCTTTGGGCTGTGAGGGAATGATTTCGAAGCCAGCGGCGCTTAGCAAGTCCGTCAGGGTTTTAGTGAATTCAACGAAATCAGGCATCTTCAACAGATAACTCTCTAACCCTTTGCGAGCGGAAAGCACCTCAGGATACAGTGTAATGGGATTTCCACCGGCGCGGCGTGACCATACACGTGCAGGTTCCATTAATTCATCGGTACCAATAAGAGCGGCCCCAAATATACCGCCTAAATCTTTATAAAAGCTGACATAAATACTGTCGAATAACTCCGCTATCTGCACCAAAGAGCGTTGGTAATATTCGGTCGCTTGCCAAATACGGGCGCCATCTAAGTGCATACGTACGTTGTGCTGACTACACCATGCGCGCATCGAAAGCAGATCATCCCAAGAGGGCATGGTGCCGCCTATTTCACGCATCGGCGTCTCAACAATAATCGCAGTCACTTGCTCCGGGTTAAGCGTGGCGACATCGACCGCCGTGAGCGAGCGCTGGGCTTCACCCATAGAGTGTATTGATAGCCCCCACAACTGTTGTATCGCATCATGTTCATGGAGTCGTAAGTGGGACGTGGGATGCAAACCAACGCCGTATTTGCCACTGGTTTCGCTATAACACTTCATGGCGACACATTGTGCGAGTGTGCCGGTTGGTAAAAAGAGCGCTGAAGGTTTATCGAATAATTCGCAGATTTGCTTTTCAAACTCACTGACAATGCCACCCTGTCCATAGCTGTCGCGAATATCGCTTTCTTGCGCATACTCGCTCAGTTGCACCAATTCATTTTTTAGATTGGGTTGTTGGTGGCGGTGAATAACCGCGGAGGCGGTATCTAATTGTGAGTGAAATTCAGATTTTAAAGCGTCAGGTATGTGCATCTTTTATTTCATATGGACTTTGCCGCCAATCATTTTATACGCGGGTGTGCCGCGAATCATCGTTTCCCGCGCGAACTCTTGCCCACAGCCTGGGCAGTGACATGGGGTTTGCGTGTGATCCTCGACTATCCGTTCGATAAAACATTTGACCAGTGCACCTTTGCCACCTTTGCGATATTTAAATAAGGTGGTTTTACATTGCAAACACGAAATCTGTACGGTGCGAACGGGACCTTTTTTATTTGGCTTAGCCATATCTCCCAATAGGTTGCGTAGGTTTTAGCTAATATTAGCAACTGAGGAGGTCGGTTGGCTAACGAAAGCCTATAAAACACCCAAATCAATTGCTTTGAGTACCGCGCGGGTGCGGTCATGAACGCCCAGTTTAGCCATAACCGACGAGACTTGGTTTTTTATCGTCCCAGTCGATTTAAACAAGCTATCGGCGATTTCTTGATTACTGAGTCCTGCCGCCATCAGTCTTAGAACAGCGAGTTCTTTATCGGTTAACGGCTCTACCAATGTGGGAGTGGTCTTAGCGCTATTGTGGTTTAAGCTGTTCACGATACGTTCGGTAATCGCTGGCTGTAGCCAGGTACCTCCATTAACGAGTGTACGAATCGCATCGACCAACGTTTCTAGAGAGACATCTTTAAGTAGATAGCCCTTTGCACCTGCTGCAATGGCTTTAATAATTAATTCGTGATCATCAAAGGTCGTTAGAATTAATATAGGTAGCCGAGGATGTGTCTGGCACAGGCGCTTTGTCGCCTCAATGCCGTCCATACGCGGCATACGAATGTCCATCAGCACGACATCCGGTTGTACTGAGTCGATCACGTTAATGGCTTCCTCACCATCGCTCGCCTGCCCACAAATCGTCAGCGCATCACTTATGGTGAGCAGACTTTCTAATCCTTGTCGAATAAGCGTTTGGTCATCGACAAGTAGCACCTTGATCATAGTGCTTGCTCCTTAGGCAGTGTTGCAGTGATGGTTAACGTTGGCTGTTCATTAATGTTTAATTGCCCATTTAGTTCTTTGACGCGTTCGGCCATGCCCCGCAGGCCATTGCCGGGCTGCAATGGTCGCTTTATTGTGCCTGAATCAGCGATTCGCATCTCGATATCTTTTTGACTCGATAGCTCGATAAGCAGCGTGTTGCCGTTGGAATGTCGGAAAAAGTTAGTAATGGCTTCTTTTGCAATCAGTAATAGCGTCTCGGCCGTAGCAACATCAGTCACGATAAGGTCGTCTGCAATACGAAAAGTGACCTGCTTTTCTTGGCTGTTGAGTTGTAAAGCGAGCAAAGCGCTTTTAACATCGATTGCAGCCGTGCTGCGTATATCGTTAACCGCTTCGCGGACATCGGCAAGTAACAGTTTGGCCACTTGCTGACTGCGCTCAATCAGTGCTTTTACTTGGCCTTCCGACTTATGTTCGGCTACTTGCAATTGAATAGTGAGGGCTGTTAGGTGATGTCCGACTAAGTCATGGATATTTCGAGCGATACGGGTGCGCTCAGATTGTTTACTCGCCTCAGTAAGTAGCGTCTGTGTTGCGCGAAGCTCACGATTAATTGCTTCCTCTCGCTCGCGGGCTTGTTGCTCTTTTAGTTGGGTCGTCATCATCACGATAGAAAAAATTTCAAACGTCCAAAATAAAACGGCGCTGAGCCAAGCGCCTGATTGTTGCCAATGAACGTGATAAATGACACCAAAAATAATCGATAAAACAGCCATGAGTATGACTGCACGTAGCAACGACATAAAGTAGGGCAACTGCGCGGCCCAGATCACTAACAGAATCGCGACATAATTATGCGGGATAAAAAAGAAGGGGAAATAAATACAGGCTAGCTGTAGAGAGATAAGCCCGTACCGAGTATGGGGTTCATATGTGAATGGCTTTTGTCGTGTGGCGAGACTAAAGCAAACGATAAACCCAATCAATGCGAGGCCAGTTACGTAAGTTGAAATCGCACTCCAAGGTAGCAAACCTTGACGGTGAGTAAAGTAAACCGAGGTCGCCGAGACAACCAGCCAAGTGAGCAGACCTGCCCAACGATCAGCGCCCAGATGTGTGATATGTGAAATGTATTTTGCAATGTTCATATTGGCAGTATGCCGTGAATATCTTCCTTTAGAAATAGGCCGAAAGTCACCTTTTAAGTCATGACCTTTGTCACTCACAAAGAGCGCTTGAGTTGCTTAAGCTTTCAATCAGTGAACTGACGGAGAACACCCATGTTGCAATTACATTCCTTTCTTTTATATACGCATATCCTAGCAGGTGCATTGGCTATGGTTCTATTTGTCATCCCGATGGTGGCCCGTAAAGGCAGTTTCAACCACCGTAAGTATGGGCGCTTTTACACCTACACGATGTATGTGTTAGCCATTTCAGCCTTAGTGATGTCGGTGATGGTACTTGTGGCTCCAACCTACTTTAAGGGTCAGTTGATTAATCAATCGACCTCGCCAGAAGATACCCTAGCGACGGTACGCATGTTTTGGACGTTGCTTCTTTTTCTGTCATTACTGACCTTTACATCCATTCATCATGCGAACCGAGTATTGCAGACGAAAGGAAATAGAGCACCGCTACGAAAATGGCACTATGTTGCAATGCCGGTGTTATTAATGGTCGTTGCCAGTGTGCTTTTTGTGCAGGGTGTATTAATGGCACAACACGCATTGGTAAGTCCTTACTTACATTTTATTTTTGCTGTGCTAGGGATCGTTAACGGCTATCAAATGCTGTCTTATATATTTTCGCAAAGCGTAGCGAGCAATCGTTGGTTAATTGAACATTTAAGCTCAATGTGTGGTTCAGGTATCGCGGTCTACACGGCCTTCTTTGCCTTTGGTGCGCGGCATGCGTTGGCACATATCGGTCAGTGGCAGTTACTGTTTTGGGTTATGCCCGGTGTGCTGGGTGGCGTTGCGATTTATTTCTACAGCAAAAAGTATGAAACCTTAAACACGCGCAAAGGAGTCTAATATGAAAAAAATAATCTTCATGATAGTACTCTTTTGGAGTTGTTGCTCAAACGCGCAAAGGAGCGACATCGAGAAATTGCTGAACATGGAGCAATATGACCAAGCTGAGACAATTTCTCAGCAATGGATTCGGGACAAGCCAACGGATGCTAATGCCTGGTTCTGGCATGGGCGCGTCATGGCGGTACAGGCAAGTAATAGTTTTTTTAGTGCCTTCAGTTACGCGAATGAATCACTTGAAGCTTTCAAAAAGGCAGTCGAGCTGGAGCCCAGTAATCCGATGATGGTTATGGGGCTGGTCGGTTATTACCGAAATGCTCCAAGTATCGTTGGAGGTGGCGAAGCGCATGCAAGAGCGCTTATCAAGCAAAGTTACATTGGTTACCCGGAACGCTATGAATTTCAGCTCCATTATGGTCTTGTTCTTCAACAAGAGAAAAAATGGGCAGACGCGTTTCAGCTATTTGAAAAGATGATGTCTGCTGAACAGCTACCTGAGCGACTGATGGGGTATTACCAATTTGCTCGGACGAGTATTTTTTCGGAGTCACGAACCGCTGACGGTGCGAATGCGTTAAAAAATTACCTTCACGATATTGCAACGCTGCACAAGCCTAATGCATCGTTACCAAGTGCCGATTGGGCGCGTTACCGCTTAGCGCAGTTATATGCTCGTCAAGGTGCGCAGCAGCAATTTGATGCGTTAGTGAAGGCTCGTGATAATCATGAAGAAGAAGCATTGAGTGAGGCATGGCAATCACTGCTGTCACAGCGTCAATAAAAGCGGATACAGTTGCGACCAGCGAGCTTGGCACGGTACAAGGCTGTATCTGCATTTTTAATCAAACGCTTGCTGGTTTTAACAAGTTCAGAATCTGCAATGGGGGGCTCATAATAGCCACCAATGCTGACAGTCAGTATGTCTGCGCACTGTGATTTTGGATGCGTAATCGCAAGCCGATTGATTTGTTCGCTAATATTATTTGCCATTTTCAACGCACTACTCGCATTGGCCGCCGACATCAGAATGGCAAATTCCTCACCGCCATAGCGAGCAACGAAATCGGTTCCACGTTTAACCAGTTGAGCTAAGCTTTGGCTAACTGCTTTGAGTGCATCGTCACCTGCTAAGTGACCAAAATGATCGTTATAGGCTTTGAAGTCATCGATATCCAATAGTAAGACTGCGATACCCGTTTGTTGCCGTTTAGCGCGTCTTATTTCGTCGGCTAGACGCTCATCGAGTGCGCGTCTGTTGGCAACACCGGTTAAGCCGTCGATATTGGCTTGCTGAGTTAATTGTTGGTTGGCTAACTCAAGCGCGCGTTTAGTCTCAAGCAACGCGGCATGTGTACGTTCACGCTCGATGGTGTTCGCAATCATGTCAGCAATTAAACTCAGGTGCTGAATATCTTCCTCAGTCCAATGGTATTGTTGGCGCACCTTATCGCATCCGACGAATCCTAGTATTCGTCCTTTTGCCACTAGGCCAATGCACAATACCGATTTAATGTGCTCACGTTCAAACTCGTCGCGCTCTGCTTTAGCGGTGTCAGGCAGGAGCGATATGTCAGGGCATACAAATCGAAAGTCATTTCGCATGGTGGCGAAAAAATAGGGCAAATCGTGTTGTCCGACGTTCTGCAGATCGTCAATATGCCGTGAGAAGCCCTCGCGTACCCATTCGAACGTATTCGACATCGCTGAGAGATTTTCATTAAACTCAAAAATGTAGCATCTATCCGCTTGGCAATAATCACCATAGGCAGCAATGACCTCAGAAACACATTGGGATGTTTCTGAACCCTGACTATTAATTAAGCGGGTAGAGAGCTTCGAGAGCAGTTGATCAAATGCTGACATTTATTCTTGAGTTTTTGTATTTTGTTAACACTGCCTTAAGATTACAAAAGTTGCACGAAAAATCATCATTTTTTCCACTAAATCAATGAATGTCGTGATAAAAGCGCTATCGATTAGACATGAAGTGACCTAGGATAGGCAAAGCGTTGTCTTTAGTGAAAGGGTAAAAGGAGTTGAGTTTGGCTGACCAAGCGCCAGGGTTCATTGTTGCACATAGTCATCGGCTAGAAGACTTAACGGATATCGCAGTTAATTTTATTGAGCGGTTTCCTCTTGCACCACTTGAGCAAGAAACCATATTGGTGCAAAGCAATGGTATTGCACAGTGGCTGAAAATTAACCTCGCACAACACGCCGGTATTGCTTCGATGATTGATGTGACCTTGCCTGCGCGATTTCAGTGGCAAGCTTATCGAGCGGTCTTAGGCGATGATATCCCACGTACCTCGCCTTTTGATAAAGCACGTTTGAGCTGGCGATTATTACGCATACTCCCCGATATTCTGGAGCAAGATACGCGATTCGCGCCGCTAAAAAACTATATTGCTGATGATCTTGATAATCGCAAGCTGTATCAGTTAAGTGAACGCTTAGCGGATTTATTTGATCAGTACGCTATCTATCGTGCCGATTGGCTAGATAACTGGTTAAACGAGCGTGATGTACTCGATAACGACGAACCTGTTGCTAATGAGCATGCTTGGCAACCTGAGCTATGGCGTCGAGTAGCAAACGACATTGGTGCTGAACACTTGTGGAACAACCGCGCCACCTTACATCAGCAATTTATTAAATCTGCACGCGCTTTAAATCAACGCCCCGCCACGATACCACCTCGTATTATGGTGTTTGGGATATCGTCTTTACCTCAACAAATGTTAGAAGTGCTCGATGCCTTAAAACATCTCAGCCAGATCGTGTTGTGTGTGCATAATCCGTCAAAATTTTATTGGGCCGATATTGTCGATGGAAAAGAACAGTTAAAACAGGTGGTCAAAGCCAAGTCGCGGTTAGCTCACAAACCGGGTATGCCGTTGGAGTGGAATGACGAAGAGTTGCATCAACTTGCTCACCCTTTGCTGGCGTCGTGGGGTAAACAGGGCCGCGACTACATTCGTCTACTTGACTTATATGATGAGTCGGTTCAAAAGCAGGCCGACTTGGGTCATATGACACTGGAGCTGTTTGAATCGCATGCCACCGAGCATGTGCTAGGACAGTTGCAAGATGACATTCTCAACCTGAGGCCGCTGCACGAAACACAGCAACATTGGTCGCCGCTTTCAGTGCAGGATCAATCGGTCCAGTTTCATATCTGTCACAGTCCACAACGCGAAATTGAGGTGTTGCATGATCGTTTACTTGCTGCCTTTGCTGACGATCCCACCTTAAAACCGCGAGACGTTATGGTGATGTTGCCCGATGTCGATACCTATGCGCCTTATATTGATGCCGTGTTTGGACGGTATGCGCGTGACGGTAACAGCCAAGATACACGCGCTATTCCTTATACGATTGCCGATCAAACGTCGCGTCACCGAGCGCCCCTATTGATTGCGTTAGAACTATTACTTTCCAGTGATCAGCTTAGGTTTACCCAAACGGACCTGCTGATTTTGCTCGGCACACCGGCAATTCAGCGGCAGTTTGCTATTGATGACGATGACATCGAGCAACTGCGCGTTTGGATGAACGAGTCCGGTGGTCGCTGGGGATTGAGTGCACATCATCGCAAATTATTTTTCATGCCAGATGATGACGAAACTAATAGTTGGTGGTTTGCCATAAAACGCATGATGGCGGGCTATAGCATTGGTTACGCCGAAGTTGAACATGATTGGCAAGGCGTTGTTGCTTATGCCGATATTGGTGGTTTAGGCGCCGACTTAGTCGGTCGCTTTGGCTATTTCATTGAGCAGTTGGAACGCTGGTGGAGTCGCTCCTTAGAAGCGCGTAGCTATAAAGATTGGGTACCTGTAGCGGAATGGCTCATCGACACCTTTTTCGACACTGAAGAGGCTAATGATGCGCTGTTGAAAAACCAAATCGTAGACCAGCTATATCAAGTCGCCGAGCATGTAGATGAAGCGGATAACGAAACAGCACTTAACATCGCATTATTTCGAGAGTCGTGGCTATCGCGAGTCGATGAGCACAGTTTAAACCAACGCTTCCTTGCAGGCGCTGTGAATTTTGCAACCTTGATGCCGATGCGCGCCATTCCATTTAAGTTTGTTGCCATATTAGGCATGAACGAGAGTGATTATCCGCGAAATACGAGTCAGATTGATTTTGACCTGATGGCATCACGCTATCGGCCCGGTGACCGTTCACGGCGTGATGATGATCGATACTTGTTTCTTGAGGCGTTACTCTCTGCTCGTGACGTATTTTACGTAAGCTGGGTAGGTTTTAGCGCCCGAGATAACAGCGAACGCACGCCTTCGGTATTGGTTGCACAACTACGTGAACATTTACAGCAAGGCTGGCACAGCGATCTGGGTGAGCACACCCTCGCTCATAAGCTACAGCCATTTAATCGTGCTTATTTTGATGAAAGTACTCGTGTATTTTCTTACGCGAGTGAGTGGGCGCAGGCGCACGATTCCGGCTCGAATCAGTTGTCTTCAGATGCGGTTGCGATCGCTGATGACGTATCGGATGAACGTACGATAAACCTCAACGATATCAAACGCTTCGTGCAAGAGCCAGCGCGCTTGTTTTTTAACAGCCGATTGGAAACTTATTTTTCGGTTGATGCGGATGAAACGATTGATCGCGAGTCATTCCAACTCGATGCGTTGACAGAATGGAAACTGCTACAGCGGGTGGTGGATAAAACGCGCGACGCGATACGTAAAGAACTCGAACCCGAGCAACAGATGCACCACGAGTTAGCTCGAATACGTCGAGAGGGCGCGGTCGGTACATCGGTGATAGCGGATCGTCATCAACAGCACCTCCACCAGCAAGCCGAAGATATTTTAGAAACATACCGAGTTGTCGCCGAGGGTTACACTCGTCAGAATGTGACGCCGTATTGGATTGATGTGGAGTACAACAACGTCACTATCGAGGAAGGAATCGAGGGGCTGCACTGGGATGATAACGGACAGTGTGCTTGGATTATTACCACCGCAAGCCAGGTCGCCGCGAAAAAGGCTGACGATATTACCGATAGTGGGTGGAAGCATTTCGCACCCTATTATGTAGGGCACCTACTGCTAAATAGTCGGCAGCCAACAGTGACACACATCGTGTCCCGTGGTGGCTGCCACTTTAAGTTGCCGGCCATTGAGCCTGCTGTGGTTAACTTTCAGCTGGAAGCGATGACAAAGTTAATTTCATTAGCGTACCGCGAACCGGTAGCAATGCACCTTGATTTAGCCCGAACCTATTTAAAAACGATGAGTAAAGAAGGTGATGAAGCAGCCGCTGAAGCTGCAGCTTACGAATATTATGAGGTAGGTACATCACAGCGTAAACCGTTGGTAGAGACCGCGCAGTATTGCGCTCGCACGGCAGCGACGTTTAATGACATACGTGAGCAACGATACTTTAAAGCTTTTATCGATACGATATACCGCCCTATGTTTGAGTTCGTCGAAAAACAGGGAGGGAAAAAGTCATGAGCCAGGTATTACAGAACCCTTTAGACTTCCCTTTAGTGGGCAGCCGATTAATTGAGGCGAGTGCCGGTACAGGGAAAACGTATACTATTGCAGCGCTGTATGTTCGGCTCGTTATCGGTATGCGGGCTGATAGCCAAACTAAAGCCGGCTTAGAGGCGCCTTTGTTACCGCGCAATATTCTGGTGATGACATTTACCAAAGCCGCCACGGAGGAGCTGAGTGACCGTATTCGCGCACGCCTATCTGAGGCGGCACGCTATTTTCGTGATGTCGAAAGCGCGCCTAGCGACCCGTTTTTAAAGCACTTACGCGTGGCATGCGAATCTAAAGGTGAGTCACTCAATTATTTGGCGCGACTGCTTGAGCTTGCGTCCGAGTCTATGGATGAGGCGGCTGTAAAAACGATTCACGGCTGGTGTCAGTCGATGCTGAAAGAGCACGCATTCGCAAGTGGAAGCTTATTTACGCAACATGTTGAAACCGATGACGAAGAGCTCCGCCGGCAGGCCGCTGAGGATTACTTCCGCCGCTTTATCTATCAAAGTGATAGCGCAACGCAGGTTGCCTTGTTAGCCGTGTTTGATACCCCTGATAAGATTATGGCACAGCTATCGCGCGTGGATGACGCAGGCACGGCGCGGGTTGAAGATGATATTGCCGAACAATTACGTGTTGCAACACAACGTTATCAGAGCGAATTGAATTCACTCAAGCAACATAGTTGTTCTGCATTTGAGCGCCTGTTAGCCGACCTCGAGGGGGTTAAAGGTGTAGCGCAGAAAACCAAGCAGATACAAAAATTTGTTGACTGGTGCGCGAGTGATGCACAAACCGATGTGAAGTTCACTGAGGCTAATTGGCGAACGATCAGTGAAAACGATTTACAAACATTGCATGAGAAGAAGTTAGCAGGTGCCGAACTACCCGGTTATTGGCTTGAGGTAGCACAGTTCAGAGCTCAATTCGAAGCGGTTCATCAGGTTAAGCGCGGTTTTGATGAGCTGATTAATCGCCATGCCACGCATTGGGTTAGCGCCCGCTTCTCTGCACTACAAAGCCAGCGTGCTGAAATGAACCACGACGATATGCTGACAAGACTGCGTGATGCGCTGCGCGGACCGGACGGCGAGCAGTTGGCGACCACCATTAGGCAGCAGTACCCGATCGCATTGGTTGATGAGTTTCAGGATACCGATCCGGTTCAGTATGAAATCTTTAACCGTATTTATCGCCTAAAAGAGCCATTGCCAGACACGGGTATATTTTTAATCGGTGATCCCAAACAAGCCATCTACAGCTTTCGTAATGCGGATATTTTTACCTACCTAAAAGCGCGTCGTGATACAGCGGGACGACACTATAGCTTGGCAACCAATTTCCGATCCTCAACCCAGATGGTACAAGCAGTGAACCATTTGTTTGAGCGCGCAGAGCAATCGGATCGAGGCGCCTTTTTGTTTAAGCGTGCAGATGACAATGAACTGCCTTTTGAGCCCGTATCCGCCAATGGTGTAAAAACAACATTTAGACACCGGTTGCGAAGCCAGCAGTTAGCGCAAGCACCCGCGCTCTATTGGAGTGTGAGTGCTGAGCAAAAGCGGAAAAAGAGCACTGCGTTTAGTCATCTGGCGAATCATCACGCGCAGCTGATCGTTAATTTACTTAACGACGCCCAGGCAGGCTATTACGATGATAAAGGCGCTCTTCAGCAGCGTGTTTGTGCCAAGGATATTGCTATCTTGGTTAATAACTTCGCTGAGGCTGATGCGATTCGAACAGCGCTCTCAGTAAGGGGCGTTAAAAGTGTTTATTTATCCGAGCGAGAATCGGTTTATGCGCAACCGGTTGCGCGTGATTTACTTTATATTTTAAAAGCCTGTGCAGCGCCCCGAAATGCCAGCACACTGAAGACTGCGGTCGCGGCACCGTTGTTGAATTTATCTTTGGCCGAATTAATTCGGTTGCAGGAAGATGAGAACACCTGGGAAAGAACGGTCGATATCTTCATTGATTTTCACGAAGTATGGCGTAGCCAAGGCGTCTTAGCCATGCTTCATCGTTTAATGCATCACTTTCAGGTGCCAGCAACCTTACTGCAAGACAAAATCAACGGCGAACGTAAATTGGCCGATGCGCTACATATTGCGGAACTGCTGCAACAGAGCAGCATGGCGTTAGAGGGGATGGCCGCGTTGGTTAATGACTTTGCCGAGAAAGTTTATGAGCGGCAGAGCTTTGGCGCGAATAGTCGCACGCAGCGTGACGAACAACAACTTAGGCTCGAGAGTGATGACGATCTTGTTAAAGTCATCACTATTCATAAATCAAAGGGTCTGCAATACCCGCTAGTATTTTTGCCTTTTATAACTTACACGCCGCAAGAACAATATCGTATTAAGCCACCGATGACTTATCACGACGAACAGGGTGAGGTTCAGGTGCTCTGGTCAAAAGACGACTCCGCTAAGTCGCGTGTGTTAGATGAGTTGTTGGCTGAGGATCTGCGCAAACTTTATGTTGCTGTGACACGTGCACAACACGCTACCTTTATTGCAGTCGAGAATGTCGGGCAATTTGAGCATAACCCGCTTGCTTACTTGCTCGGTGACGACGCACTTACTGACGATCTGTATAAAGCCGCGAGCGAAGCTTGGGGACAGACAGGTGTGAGTGTGGTTTCCAAACTGGAAGACGACGAGCCATTGGAAGCGTTACACGAGCAAACCGCTGAACATCGAGCATTGGCCGCGCGTGAGATGCCTAGAACCCAACTGCTTGAGCGCTGGTGGGTGTCGAGTTACAGCGCATTGCGTTACCGGGCAGCTAATGAATATACACAGTCAGGTCCGCAAACCGCGGTCGAGATGAATCTTCTAGAGGAGGCAAACGCCCGCACTCGCGAGACCGATATTGAAGCTGAAGAAATCACTTATTTACCCAGTCATCTGCATCAATTTCCGAAAGGCGCGACCCCAGGAACACTATTACATAACCTACTTGAACAGTGCGCGATAGAAGGGTTTTCGACAGTGCTGGCTAAGCCTAAACTGGTCAGTGAAGTTATTGAGCGAGAGCTGCGAGGCGAAGCATGGGACGAATATCGTGAGATGTTAGGTCATTGGCTCTCGCATTACTTGGCATTGCCAATGGTATTCAGCGACAGTTTTCAACCCACGGCATTGGCTGATCTTACAAGCTATAAAGCTGAGCCGGAATTCTGGCTTCCAGTCTGTGAGCTTGAAGCTGTAAAGTTGGATACGTTAATCAACCAATATATTCATCCAGGCCAGTCACGACCGGGCTTGGAGAGCATTCAATTAAACGGCATGCTGAAGGGGTTTATCGACTTAGTCTTTGAGTATCAAGGTCAGTACTTTGTTGTTGATTATAAGTCAAATTGGCTGGGCGGATCGGATGACGATTACAGCGAAACGGCAATGACCGATAAGATATTAGCAAGCCGTTACGATGTGCAATATGTGCTGTATACCCTCGCTCTGCACCGGCAGCTTAAACAACGTTTGGGTGAGGAGTATCATTACGATACGCATGTTGGCGGTATTGCCTATCTATTTCTAAGAGGTAATCACGCAGAAACGGCGGGTGTTTATCGAGCTCGACCGCCGTATGAACTCATTGCTGAACTCGATGTTATGTTTAATGGAAAGGAGCACCATGATGTCGCATGACGCACTGAGTTACTTGCGCGGGGTTGCAGATGAATGGTTTGCGCATGAATGGATACGCGCGTTGGATCGTGCCATGGTCGACTTTCTATTCCGCAGCGGAGAAACTAATGCCGCTATGCTGGCGCTCGCCATGCTGACGTCGCATCAAGCGGGTCGCGGCTTAACCTCATTAAAGCTTGACGATCTAAAAACGTCGCCTGAACGCTGTTTGGCGTTACCACCAACGGGTCGAATACATGACGTCACCACACCGAGCCAGTTACTTAGTGAGTTGGGTGTGTTTGACACAGACTGGCGAACATCCGTTACGCTTAAAGGTGATGACCCATCCAGCAGTCCACTGGTTCTAACTCATAATAGCGACGGCGAGCGTTTGTATTTGCGCCGTTATTGGTATTGTGAACATTATAATAATCAAAACCTCACGATGCGAATGGAGAATCATCTTGAGGTGAATGAAGATCAACTTAACCAGACCTTGGATGCGCTATTTGGCGCCTCCACGGAGGCATTGGACTGGCAACGCATAGCCTGTGCAAACGCTGCTCGAAGTGGTTTCAGTGTGATCACCGGAGGACCAGGGACAGGAAAAACGTATACGGTAGTGAGGTTGCTTGTTGCGCTACAGCAGCAGTTTCAGCAAACACATGGACGATTGCTACGAATTAAGCTTGCGGCACCGACCGGAAAAGCGGCAGCCCGTCTCAGTGAGTCCATTAACCAAGCCCTGTCGGAATTGCAGAACAATTTACCGAAAGCGTTACAACCGTTACTCGCGAATATTCAGGTAGAAGCGTCGACAGTACATAAGTTGCTGGGAGTGATTGCGAACTCCAGACGCTACCGACATCATGATAACAACCCTGTCCGAGCTGATCTGATTGTGATTGATGAAGCGTCGATGCTGGATATCGAGATGATGACAGCACTACTACAGGCGGCTCCAATCCACGCTCAGTTGGTGCTGTTAGGTGACAAAGATCAATTGGCTTCAGTCGAAGCAGGTGCTGTTCTAGGTAATTTGTGTGAGGGAGCAGAAAAGGGGCGTTATTGGCCCGCTACGATTAACAGCTTGGTAAGTAACACCATACAACGCGACGCGCTAGCCAATTATCAAGATGAGAGTGGACCAAAGCGCTTGCAACACGTAGTGATGCTGCGTCAAACACGGCGCTTTGAGCAGGCTATTGCAGAAGTTGCTAACGCAATTAACGAACAGGATATACGTACGATCGAGCGACTCAGTGCTGCGCCAATGTCAGATCATGAGTCTAGCATTGTCACGTGGCTCATGTTGGAACACGATCATCAGAATAGTTTTGACGCATTGATAAAGCAGGGTTTTTCGCATTATTTAACTGCGCTCGAGGCTTGGCGCGAAGCCCCTGCCGAACAGCGCGACACTGCAGCAGTGCTTAAAGCATATGGGACATTTCAACTGTTAACCGGATTACGTAATGGACCTTGGGGGGCTCACGCATTAAACCGTTATGTCGGCGACGTTTTGGGAGTGGAAGCGGATCGTTGGTATGAGGGGCGTCCTGTTATGGTGACCAAGAACGACTATGGGCTACGGTTAAATAACGGCGATATTGGCTTAACTTTTAGAATGCCGGAAACCGGTCAAATGCGTGTCGCATTTTCCGATGTAAATGGCAAAATAAAGTGGGTATTACCGAGCCGATTGAATCATGTCGAAACAGTTTATGTGATGACAGTACATAAGTCTCAAGGCTCGGAATTCTCCCATGCTGTGCTTGTTAGTCCACAGCACGACTCCCCTGTTTTGACAAAAGAACTCCTCTACACGGGCGTGACGCGTGCAAAAGAAAAGCTCACTCTAGTGGTCAGTCGAAAGTCGGTTTTGTTGAACGCTGTATCAAAAAAAATTAATCGTTGAGCCGAATCCCTACGTATTTGTAAAGATTAAACTGTAAAGATGCATTTCTTTATCTATATTTAGGGAACTAAGACAAAAAGGATCTCTGTCACGAATGCCACACTCAACACGAAAGCTCGATGAGCGCATCTTATTTGATTGTATCGAACGGGATAACCAGCGCTCAATTTGGTTAAAGCGTGTTGAGTTAAACTCTGAGCCGCGAGCGGAAGAGCGTTTAAAAAACGATAACCGATGGCAACAGGTTGTTAACTCTAAGTATTTTTACCGTAGCGGAGACAAACATGGGCTTGTTTTGCCGCCTGGAGATTGGCTCGACGAGCTACGCTGGGATAATTTGATTGATGCACTCACTATCGCGGGGCGTATTGTCAGCGCGGTAAAACACACGCATCAGAATGGTATAATCCATCGTACTATCAGTCCCGGTATTCTTTACGTTACCCATGAAAATGCCATAGTCACTGATTTGTCGACCGCGACGCAGATTCGTTTTATCCACACACCTTGGTTTCCGCTTCCGCAGAATGCTACTTCGTTAAGGTGTGTAGCGCCGGAGTTAACCGGGCGTTCACAAGCGGTGGGTGACGCACGCTGTGATTTATACAGTCTTGGTGTGGTTTTATTTTATTGGTTCACTGGAAAGTATCCATTTATCGCTGATTCAAGCGCGCGCCTGGTCCACCAGCATTTAGTCGCAACCCCCAAGCGTTTGAATCAAGTTAATCCTCAATTGCCTGCGGTTCTGGCAGAGGTCGTTGCACGTTTGTTGGCTAAGCAGCCGTATCAACGCTATCGAACTGTGGATGCACTGTCGCACGACTTAGCGACAGTACGCCAAGTGGTATTAGGACAACGTAAAGATGATATCAGCATACTTTCGCGATTAGGATTTGCGAGCGAGATAGAGCGAATCGGTTCGCTCTATGGGCGTGATAATCAACTTCGGCTACTTGAAAAAAAATACAGTATGAGCCGCGAGGGTGGAACACACGGTGTATTAATCAAGGGTCGCTCGGGTTTAGGTAAAACATCATTGGTGCGTCATCTTTATCCACAAATGACAGCCGACAATGCTTTTTTTATTTCGGGAAAGTATGAGCACTCAACCCGTGGTGTTCCATACACTGGTTGGTTGTCAGCGATTGAGTCACTCGCGGGCTATTTTAAGCAAATGTCGAGTGACCAGCGTACCCAATGGCGAGCTTGGCTCGCCGAAGCAATGTCTGACTACCTGGCTGTTTTCTTGAGTTGGGTGCCCGATATTAAAAGAAGTCTTGGATTTTCGGATTCGGCTATTGCACCACAACACGCTAATTTACCGTCGTCAGAATTAAAACAGCGACTTAATGAAACAGTCCGTCGTTTTCTCTCGGTTTTTGAGCACGCTGACTGTTCGTTAGTCATCTTTTTAGATGATCTGCAATGGGCCGATCAGGCGTCAGTCGAATTATTAGAATGGGTACTCACCCAGCCAAGTCGAGCACCTATTTTACTGATTGGCTCACTGCGTGAAAATGAGGTCGACAATGGGCATCCGCTTAGTATTGCGATTCAAGAAGTTGAACGCGCTAATGTGATTTCACTTAAGCATATTCGGCTTGATGAATTATCTGTCGACGATATTTCCTTGTTACTCGCGGAAAAGGTTCAACACGAAACGAGTCAATTTCAACAGCTCGCTAATTGGTTGTATCAACACAGCCGTGGTAACCCATTCATGGTGTGGCAGTTGTTAAAAGCTTTAAGCCAAAAGGGGTTGCTTCAGTATCAGCCAGAAGCAGGCTGGCAATGGCGAATGGATGCAATTAATGACTTAGACGCCGTCGATGATATTTTTTCAGTCATACTGCTGCGGTTTCAACTTTTGCATGCTGAGGTTCAATATCTGCTCGCTCAAGCTGCGTGCATCGGCGTTCGGTTTGATATGCCATCGTTAGCCAGACTGACGGGAAAGCCGCCTGCAGTGATTCTAAAACAGCTATTGCCAGCAATTAATGAGGAATTTGTTGTCGTCGAAGCTGACATAACGACACCGAGCATGGATGAATCTAATATGACCTTCCGTTTCGTCCATGACCGAGTGCAAGAAGTCGCACACCGAACACTTGATTCCATCGATCTCGCCAAGGTGCATTATGAATTAGGCACACAACTCTTACAGCAGGTTAGTGGTCACTCAGAGGCTTATTCAATCCGTATCGTTAACCACTTGTACCGTGGTAAACAGTTTATTGATACCGCTGACGAACAAAGAGATTTTCTCCGGCTAGTAGTCAACGCTACCAGTAAAGCCGCTTCTGCGGGGGCTTTTGCCGAGGCCTTAACAATTTTGCGTCAGGGCATGCATGAAAACCCATGCCTCCATGATTTATGGTCGGTAGACCCCGAACTGGCTTACCAAGTGTATTCTGAACGTGGTGAACTTGAGTACCTCAACTCGAACTTTGAGCGCGCTGAGTATTTTGTCCGCCAAGCGATAGGCAATACCCACTCGTTACTTGATAAGGCGAACTTATATACCAAGTGGGTACAGCAAGCGACGTTAAGTGCCGATTACAAAAAGGCAGTCGATGTAGCGCGTGAGGGACTTGCATTGTTTAATGTGAGCCTGCCCGAGGAAACAGAATTAGATACGACAGCGCTGCGTTGCAGCGTATCAGACTCAGTCGACAGTCTCTCTTTTAATGATTTAGAGCATCTGTCAGTGCTGACCGACGAAAAGCAACAGGTGATTCTCGCATTGCTGATAGCCGTGGGTCCACCTTGTTATCGTGCATTTCCACGTCTATGGTCAAGTGTTGTCATCGCGCAATTTAAGCTTATGAGCGCTCATGGCGTCAATGGTGCCATTGGTTATACGTTACCGGCGCTCGGTGGCCTTATGGTTAATCATCAACTGGCTGATAGCGAACGCATTAAATCGCTGTACGGCGTCACTGAACAGTTGACTCGCAAGCGGGGTGATACGAGCTCACAAAGTATGGGCTTCTTGATGATGGGTAGCTCCTTAAGTCACTGGTTTAGGGCCCAACGTATCGCGAGTGATGACTATATGGCAGCGTACCGCTGCGGTCAGCAGTCAGGTAATTTGCAGTATGCGGTATATGGTTTTGGTCATGATACGTATTGCCGGTTTTTATCCGGTGAGCCACTTTCCGAGCTGGTACCGCGCGTTGAGCACTATCTGGAATACGCGAAACAGCGCGGCAATACTTGGGGTGTCGACTTGATGACCGGCGCTTTGGGCGTCATGTATCGATTGAGTGGTATCGGACATTTTCGCGGTAGCTTTGAGCAACATGTAGCTCAAGCCGAAACCCATCATAATCACCAAGTACTCGCTATCCTCAGTTGCATGAGGATGATTGAAGGGTTGGTCGGTAACGATAGAATTATTGTGCAAAAGTCGCTTGAACTCTGCGAACGCTATATTGAGCATACGTCAGTACAAGGTTTATTACCGATGGCACATTGGCCAGGGCTTCGTACGTTGGCATTAAGTCAGCTAGAACAGTTAGACGAGGACTCATTAAACGTCGCAATTGAGCGCTATCAAATTTGGGCGCAATGGCAGCCCGATAACTTTAGCCATTGGCTTGCGTTAATGCGCGCTGAACAAGATCGTTGCCGAGGCAAAATGCAGCAGACATTAGACGAGTACGATCAGGCATTGCGTCTCGCGCAGAAGCAAGGGCAGTGGCAAACCGCAGCCATGATAGCATCGCGGGCACAGCATTATTGGCACAACAAAGGTCACCCTGGCTTTGCAGCGGTGTATTCGTCACAACGTCATCATGTGATGGAGCGTTGGGATGCAATCGAGTTGATACACGATAGTGAACGTAAACCTCAATCAACGGGCTACGCCATGAGCATGGATGCCGTCATTGAGATAGCTCAAGCGCTCTCTGCATTTACCGAGCACGAGCGACTTGTGTCTGAAGTGTCGCGTATTCTGGTTCGTCAAACAGGCGCTCAGCGTTTGGCTCTTATGCTGTGTGAAGATGATGAGCTAAAGCTCGTGATGGATGTAGAACATCACTTAGAAAAATATTTTGAGCCGAGCGTTAGGTTAGAGCATGTAAGTAATTTGCCTACGGCAATGATTAGACATGTGGCTAAGGTCAAAAAGTTACAGCACATCAATGAAAACTCGTTGATAAATCGTAGTTGGCATAATCGTGCTGAAGACATTAAAAGTAGCCAAGTAAACGATTTTTCGGGTTCAGCTGTGAGCGTGCCGTTGGTTTACTTAGGCGATCTGATCGGTGTGTTGTATTTGGAACACAGCCGCAACCGTTACGCTTTTAATGAGCGGCAGATGCCCATTGTTGAGTTTATTGCTGCGCAAGCGGCCATTTCGATTCGTAATTTAGATCTCATGCGTGCGCTAGCGCGCGAAGGTGAGGCCCGTGCAGAAGCAGAGATGCGTATGCGATTTGCTGATGCCGAAATGGCATCACACGACAAAGTAAGGCAACAGCTACAACATCTAGCAAATACGGATGCATTAACTCAGCTGCCCAATCGTCGCTTCTTTATGAATGAGTTGCGACAGAGTTTTGAGCTGTTTAAGCGTAAAGGGCAACAAGCAGCGGTTGTTATGATGGATATTGATTCATTTAAAGTGATAAATGATCACTATGGGCATAGCACGGGTGACGAGGTCCTAAAAGCGATGGCTGAGCAATTTAATCGGGCCGTGCGTATGAACGATGTTGCTGCTCGAATTGGCGGTGAAGAATTTGCGCTATTAATTCGAGAAGCGGATTTGTCGCAAGTGCTGAGTATTGCCGAACGGTTACGGAAAGCCATCGAAATCGACTCAATTAAACATAACAACGAAGAAGTCGACTACACCGTGAGTATGGGCGTATCACAATTTGAGACAACGGACACACAATTTGAATCGATTCTAAACCGTGCGGATCGCGCGCTATATCAGGCGAAATCTCTAGGTAAAAATAGGGTGTGCCATGTTGAGCTGGAAAAGTGAGCCGTACGATGCTTCGCGCCTGTAATTCGAAACATCGTACGACAACTGCTCACACAGCTAACTAACGTGAAGTGCAAATTAATTATATGCGATTTATTCTCATTTGCAATACTAAATGAAAAAAATTCTCATTTAGATTATCATGTGTTAACCTGTTCATGATTTAAACAGTGATTTAGGAGTAGCCATGCGCAGTACCATTGCAGAAAAAGTCACTCAAGTACGTCATTGGAACGATACCCTCTTTAGTTTTAAAACTACACGACAGCGTTCTTTCACATTTGAAAACGGACAATTTGTGATGATTGGCTTAGAGGTCAATGATAAACCTCTGCTGCGCGCTTACAGCATTGCAAGCGCTAACTATGAAGACGAGCTCGAGTTTTTCAGTATTAAAGTGCCAGATGGCGCGCTGACCTCGCGCTTACAACATATCGAAGTGGGCGATGAAGTCATCATGTCGACGCGCCCTACAGGCACTTTGGTTCCGGGTCACTTGTTGCCGGGTAAACGACTGTATCTACTCTCGACGGGAACGGGTTTAGCGCCTTTCATGAGCGTGATTAAAGATCCCGATATCTACGAGCAGTATGAACAAGTCATATTAGTGCATGGCGTGCGTTATGTTTCTGAACTCGCCTATCAGAAAGAAATCGGCGAGGATTTGCCCAACAATGAATTTTTCGGTGACTGGGTTAAGGAAAAGCTACGGTACTATCCCACAGTAACGCGCGAACCATTCCGTGATGAAGACCATCAGAAACGTATCACCGAGTTGCTCGAGTCGAACACCCTCACGCGAAAGTTGGGTCTACCGGATATCGACCCTGAGCACGATCGTTTCATGTTATGTGGCAATGATGCCATGTTACAAGATTTAATGACTATCTTGAACGAGCGCGGCTTTAGTAAAGCGACCTCTCGTAAACAAGGCAGTTACGTTATCGAGCAGGCGTTCATCGAAAAGTAAACCGATTGAATTGACTGAGTAAGTTTGCCACGCTATTTAAGCGTCTTATATTAAGGAGCTTTCAATGAGCGCGTGGCAAACGACGGTGCAACAAGTACGTAAATGCACTCTATGTGAGCCCCAATTACCTTTGGGAGCTCGTCCTGTTATTCAATTTCATCCGCACGCTAGAATACTAATAGCGGGTCAAGCACCAGGCATTCGTGTACATCGTTCGGGCAAACCCTTTGATGATCCGAGCGGTGAACGCTTAAGATCATGGTTGGGTGTTGATAAATCAGATTTCTATGACGCACGCCAGTTTGCCATCCTGCCGATGGGCTTTTGCTATCCGGGTACTACGAGCTCTGGGGATGCGCCCCCACGACCTGAATGCGCTGATGCGTGGCGTGAGCAGTTACTTGAGCAGCTACCTCACTTAAAACTCACGCTCGCGATCGGACAATACGCTCAACAATGGCACGCTCAGCAACTTGTAGGTATCAAGCCTCAGCGAACACTCACTGCGCGTGTAAAGAATTGGCAGGCGTGGATAGAACAGGGCATACTGCCATTACCCCACCCAAGCCCCCGCAATAACCGCTGGCTTGCTAAAAACCCATGGTTTGAGGATGAGGTGGTACCCGAGTTGAAAGCGCAGATCGCGCGATGGCGAGGCTCTCAGAAATGAAAAGATTAGCAGCGTATGGACGCTTAATATGTTTTTTTGTGGCGGCTATGATAGGTATTCAAATACCTCAATTTGTCGACCAATATGGTGATGCCGTCTACGCACATCTTAACGAGGCAAAAGCGAGCGTAGCGGAGTTTCAACAAGAAGCCGATCGCTACTTTGATGGCTCAATCGAGCGTCTTATTGACTATTACCGCGCCTCAGATGATCCAGTATTCATTGATGGTGGAGATAGCATCGAGGGCATTTATCAGCGCTATCAGACGCTTCAGTCAGCTTGGAATCAGTATCAACAGAGCTATTGGCAACGTTATCAAACCACATTTTTGTCTCCAATCACCGATATCCGTAGAGAAGCCTGGGCGCGTTATGACTATGCGGTACGGCTGACACCTGAGGCGCTCGTTATGGCGGTCTCGGTCGGATTATTTGTCAGTTTGCTAGCCGACTTGTTGTTGAGCTTGTTATTATGGCCGCTCAGAAAACGTAGGACAGTCGCTAACTAGGAGTAAGCAATGGCATATGATTGGGTTGTATTTGATGCCGATGAAACATTATTTAGGTTCGATGCTAAGCGCGGTCTAACCCAGCTATTACAGTCTTACGACGTTGATTTTACCGAAGCGCACTTTAACCGGTTTAAAGAAGTGAATGCCCCTCTGTGGGAGGCGTTCCAACGTGGCGAGATTTCTGCCGCAGATATTAAATCTCGACGCTTTGTGGATTGGGAAGATCGTCTCGGGGTTTCATCTACAGAGCTCAACCGCCAATTTATGGCGCAGATGGGTACTATTTCCTCAACGCTTGATGGGGCAGGCTCAATGCTTGCTGCACTCGACGACAAAGTTCGCATGGGTATTATCACCAATGGCTTCGTCGATCTTCAGCAGGAGCGGTTGGCCACGCATCAGTTTGAACAGTTTTTTCAGTTTGTGGTGGTGTCTGAAGCGCTTGGCGTGGCGAAACCACACCCTGAGATCTTTCATCATACCCATCGTGAACATATCTCGGAGGAGGTTCCGACGAGTCGGATCTTAATGGTCGGGGATAATCCGTATTCGGATATATTGGGGGGACAACGTGCAGGTTGGCATACATGCTGGTTGAATGAACACCAAGCCACGTGCCCCGAACAAGTTAAACCGAATCATACCATCCGCCATTTAAGCGAGCTGGTGGAATTAGTCGCCTAGTCACCACCAGCGTCCCACGCGTTTTTTATAGTCACGGTAGGAATCGCCAAAGTGGCTTTCGAGCTGGCGCTCTTCGGGTTTGATTTGAAATAGGTTCATGTAGAACATATAGAGGGGTAAGCCTAACAAGGCTGCCATGTTGTGTAACGACAAGCCCCAAGCAAAAAGAATAACTAGAAAGCCTAGATACATTGGGTTACGTGTCCAGCGGTAAATACCGCGCGTCACCAATGTGCTCGATTTATCGGGTATGCGGGGGTCAACGGTGGTGTTTGCTTTGCGAAATTCCACCCAGCCTAATAATGGCAGTAAAATACCCACGGCCAATAAAAGGATACGTATCCAATGAGGTACCCAACCAAAGCGCACTTCAGGGAATAGGACGGCACAGCCATACATCAATGCGGCTACCACGATGATTAATAATAGCGGTGGTACTTTGAGCTCGAGTGCTTTCATAATTTAGGATAATAAACGATGGAACAACAAGCCATTATTGACCAAACCCAACGCTGGGTACAAGAGGTTGTGGTTAAGTTCAACTTCTGCCCATTTGCTCGACCTGAGGTCGATGCCAAGCGTATCCGGTACTGTGTTGTAGCTGAACAAGATCGTCAGACTCAGCTCGAAACACTGAATCACGAGTTGTTGAACTTGCAACAAAACGAAGCGATTGCCACCACGTTATTGATTATTCCCAAAGGGGTGGAGGGATTTTACGATTTTTTGGACTTGGTCGACCAAGCCAATGAGCTCATCACGATGCAAGGCTTTGATGGCGAATTTCAACTGGCACACTTTCATCCCGATTACTGCTTTGCGGATGCCAAGCAAAGTGACCCAGAGAACTATACCAATCGCTCTCCTTATCCGGTACTGCACCTACTTCGAGAAGCTATGATGGAAGAGGCATTAGAGCAATTTGAGCACCCCGAGAAGATTCCGGAGCGTAATATAGAATACTGCCGCCGCCGAGGTGCTGAGTATTTTGCTCAACAGCTGGCGACGATTACAGCAGGTAAGCGTTAGAGAACATTATTGAGCGCGATACCGACACCAAAACGTGTTTGTTTATGGTTGTAGTCAATTAAGCTCTCGCCGTACCCAGTAAACAAACTGGTATAGCCAATGAATTTGCCCCAAAGTGGGAAAGTGAAGTTGAATTCCGCTGAACCACGACCTGTCTCGATGGCATGGCGCAGATTTAATGTGTATTCAAAGTCATCGATATTAGCAGCGATGGTGAATTCATAGTCGCCAACATAGTCGGTTATATCCGGGTTGTCGTCGCCTGATGATTGCATCGGATCAGTTTTCGCATCTTCCTGAAAGCGAATCCAAGGCTTTAGGCTAAACACGAAAGGACCCTTTTCAGCGACTAACTGCACGTAAGCACGGTTCCAACTGCGAGAAAGTTCTTGGCTACGTCCGTTTGATAAATGCTCAACACCAACAGCTAAACCGGTGTTAGTACCGAACGGGTGCCAACCTGTCGGTGTGGTGTAAAATATTTCGGGTTGATAGTTGGTTTCTCTAAAAGGTTTAGAGATATTGCTGGCGTACACCTGCCACCAAGACTGCATACTGAAGCCAAAAAACAGCTTATCCCCTTCAATAAGCAAACTTTCCTTATTAACAGGCACTTTAAAGCTGAGTTGCAGTTTCGCCTCGTACTCTTCAAGGCTATCTTCGTAGCCCTGAAAATTTTGGTATGGAGCGGTATTGATATCGGTCGTACCCCAAACGGGTAGAATATAGTTACGGCGGTGAGGCGTTAAAACATAAGGATCGAATTCAGTCACCTTTTCACTTTGCATGCGCTTAGTCAACGCGCCAGGGTCTTTTACCTCATCGATTTTTACCACGTCTTGATTATCTTCTTCTCGAAGTTTCTCTGTGCATTGCTGTCTTACCTCTGCGACAGTTATTGAGGCGTTTTCTTTATTCATTGCGTCCAATAGACACTGCTGCATCGAAGAGAGCTCCTGAGCTTGAACAGCGGGCGCAAGACATGCAGCCGATAGGGCTAAAGAAGAGATGATACGACGAGGCATGAAAGCAAATCCTATATAATTGAATATAATAAATCATGACTAATACGTATCTAAATGTCTACTCAGATCCCCCCACATCGTGAACTCTTAACAAGACTTTTTCGTAGTCTGCTTATAAATTGAAATTTTGTGGATAGCTGGAGGCATTATGAAAGTTGCAGTGATTGGGGCAAATGGGGAAATAGGCACGCATGTGGTCGAGCAGTTGCAACATGCAAAGACTCACCCAGTCGTCGCTATGGTGCGCAAGCAAGCACAAGTGGATGGTTGGAAAGATCAAGGTGTCGACGCGCGTTTGTTAGATCTTGAAGGTCCTGTAAACGACATTGAGAAAGCGTTTGAAGATATCGATGCGGTAATTTTTACGGCCGGCTCTGGTGGCGCGACAGGCGACGATAAAACGCTCATGGTTGATTTGGACGGTGCTGTTAAAACGATGGAAGCAGCGCACGCGGTTGCTGCCGACCGTTTCATCTTAGTGAGTGCGCTGCAGGCACATAACCGCGAGCATTGGAACGAAGATTTACTGCCCTACTATGTCGCAAAACATTATGCCGACAAAGAGTTAATGCGTAGCGGTCTTGACTGGACTATCGTGCGTCCTGGTGGCTTAACAGACGAGCCAGGTACAGAGAAAGTGGAACTTGCCGAGAATTTAGGGCGTGGCACCATCGCAAGAGAAGATGTCGCGCGTATTCTAATCCGTTGTCTTGATGCGGATAACACGATTGGTAAGCACTTCGATGCGCTAACCGGCGAACAAGGTGTAGAGGCCGCTGTCAAGGCGATCTAGTCTGATTGCATGGCGTGCATCCAACTGCGGTGCACGCTATTGCGAGTTTTCGGATTCTTCGGGCGACACATATATCGCCACACCTTCTGCGGTTTTGTCGGTTAAACCAAACATGCGTCCAAGTTGAACACTTAAGCCTAAATTACCCGAATAACTACCCAACCCGGTACCAACATAGACCGAGCTATCACGTTTTTCGCCCGTCGCTTGTAACAGAACACCATTGGCACCTAACTTTGCTGCTTGTTCCTTAAGTCGTTGGACAACCGCGTCCATTTGGGCTTGATCACCGAAGCTCCAACTACCGTCACTTGAAACAGATAAGAGTGCGACCGTTTCATATTGTGTGGGTTCTTTTAGATAGAGTTTGACAGCGTCGACGTTGATTGCAGGACGCGCCTCACCAACCATAACGGTGGAAGGTTTCGAGGAACAAGCTGCTAGCCCCAAAAGCATAATAGCTGTCGTGAGCCAGGCCGAGCGGCGAGAAAAAACGTTGCGCATAATACACTCCAAACAAGTTCCTATTGATTGAGTATACGCAATTTACCGGCCTTTAGTGCGTCCTTTACATGAAAATTATAAACGCGCGGTGGTGCGCTAATCGATAACGATACTTGCAACGCCGCGTCTGACCAATACGCGTAATTCTTGAGTGCCACTCACAGTCACGGGTTGAATAACGATACTGCTAGTTTCACTGATGTTATCGACTAACGACTTATACATCGTTTGGACATCACTCGTTGCGGTGTACTCGAATACAGCGGCGCAAATAACATCGTTACAAGCTGCACTGCGTTGAAAAGCTGATGAAGTCTGCTCTACGGCATTTTTTAATGCTGCCCGAAAGTCGTACTCAAAGTCTTTGTGTTGTACGGCGCCACCCAGTTGATTAATGAAATTGTCGAAGTTTCGTAGTCTAAACGCCCGCTCTGTTGCCGTATTGGATAACCCACGCGGTGCAGATAGCTGGTCAATTAGTGTTTGTATAGCTGTCGGCTGCTCGGGCTCCGAATTAACGGAAAGTGTTTCGTCAAACTGCGCGATACGCGGTTCGGTGCTTTGTTCGGGTGAAGCGAGGGATGCTTTTGAGGACTGTTCTTGGTTTAGCCTTGGCGTGTCTATTTGAACAGGCGTCGATTTTGGTTGTTCCTTGCTCATATATAAAACGATGATTACCGCTGCGATCAATAGCGCAAGGACGAGCAAAAGATATCTATTTTTCATTGTATAGCGGTTATTTTAATTAGTTTTTAGACAACTTCATTATGTGTTGGTTAATGCTCGCTGGCAAGGGTAGCTGGTAAGTTGCAAAAGCGCGAGCTAAGCTCTTATTAAATAATAGAATAATGGGCATCTGAGGCACATGTTATTTATTGATGCGGCTATTCGATTTTCTGCTCTCGGTTTTTTGTTACTTATGACCGTCGTGATTATTCGAGACTTGCCGCGCTCATCACGTGGCTACCTCTTACTCTCAAGTAACTTTTTATTGGCTTGCTTTTTATTAGGCACGATGCCAACTGAGTTTCAGCTCCCTCATGCAGTTCAAATTCCCTTTCGTTTGCTTGATACCTTACTGATTCCAGTAACGTGGTTCTTAGTTTTAACACTGTTCCATCCGTATTTTCGTTTGAGCTATAGGTATGTGTTAGTCGCTTTGCTATTAACGAGTTCGATGCTTGCGGAACGAATGGTTTGGTTAGGGATTATTCAAAAGCTGCCACCTGAGTGGCCGCTGCTGGTCATCGGCCTCGCTGTGAGCGTAGTTATTCATATGTTAGTTGTGATTTTATCGGGGCGAACGGATGATCTCATCGAGCGACGCAGACGTTATCGGCTGTATTTCGTTGTAATTATTTCACTCTCTATACTAATCGCCATTTTCGTAGGTTCGATATGGTTACGTAGTGCACAAGCGACGACTCAGGCAATGAGTGTTTGGTTGCCCATTGCTTCGCTCACCTTGTGGTTGGTAAAGGGAGATACCTCAGCGTTGGCTTTTTATCGTAAAGGAGACAATGTCAACAAGCAGACCGATATCGATAAACAGTGGATGCAGAAACTGGACAGTTTAATGCAAACTGAACGTTTGTACTGCCGAGAGAAGCTTAGCGTGAAAGATTTAGCAACAGCGCTTGGCGTGGCAGAGCACAAGCTAAGAGCGCTGATAAATAAGCATAGTGGTTATAGCAACTTCAGCCACTACATTAATTCTTTGCGAGTTGATGCCGTTGTGAAGTGCTTAGAGAGTCGAAAGTATGACCATTTACCGATTCTTACCCTTGCGCTTAACCACGGCTTTAACTCCTTGCCTCCTTTTAACCGCGCATTTAAAAGTGAAGTAGGCCTTACACCATCCCAATTTAGAAAAAATTTGCGAGACTTTCAGAATTGACTCGCTTTTTTTAGAAATCGACCAGCTTAAACTTCTCTCTCTATCTATCGTGGTTGTATGTTTCTCGAACAAGGTAAGCAATCATGATGAAATTCAATTCCCTAAAAAAAGTGATGCTGTTCATTCTCATCGCTCTTATCATTATATGTGCATTCAGCTTCATCCTCATAAACCAACAAATAGAGCGAGCGTGGGGCGCGAGCGTTCCCCCTGTCGAAGTCGTTCCATTTGAACGACGCCAAGGGCAATACGCAATCGTCAACGCCAGTGTGCTAGATAGCCTTGGCGAGCAGATGTTGTTTAATCAGACCCTACTGATCAATAACGGAATCATTGAGGCGGTTGGTAACGATATTGCTATACCCGAAGAGGCTGAGCAAATTGATGCCAGTGGTATGTTTTTGATACCTGGGCTGATCGATGCGCATGTACACTTATGGCAAAGTCCCAATGACTTACTGCTTTATTTAGCGAACGGAGTAACACATATTCGTGAACTGAATGGAAGTGAAGAGCATTTGCAGTGGCGTCAACAAATCAGCCAGGGTAGACCGGGCCCTGATCTATTCGTAGCCTCTCGCCGACATAATAGCACAGGACTATTCGAGCAGTTGTTTCATAAGTGGGCAGCCAAGGTTGAATCGGTAACCGTCATCACAGATATGAAAACTCACGTGGGTGAGTTGAAAGCTGCGGGTTACGACGCGATTAAAGTATACACCGAGTTGAGTAATGATAACTTTAGTACGCTAACCAATGAAGCCAGCCATCAAGGCATTCCGATACTAGGCCATATTCCTCGGGGGCTGAAGCTCAATGAATTATGGAGCTCTAACCTCAAAGAAATTGCACATATTGAAGAATTTGTAAAAGCACTCGACCGTGAGTTTGGTGGTTATACACGAGATAATACAGATGACTTTATTGAGTTTGTTTGCCTACGAGCAGCTGAGATCGCACGGAATCTAGCCGCTCGAGATATGGCTGTAGTATCAACGCTTGCCCTAATAGAAGGCATTCCAAAGCAAAAGTTAAACGTGCAAAAGGCTTTAGATCAGGTAGCGCTCGAGTACGTCAATCGTGGTATAGCTGAGTCAGTTCATCCGAGTGTAAAAATGATGGGGTGGCATTCGGATGTGAACATTTATCGATTGCCAGATGACTATCCACAAGACCGCGTTGCAGGTAATCAGCGTTATTGGCTGGCATACGCCGAGGCTAATCGCATTTTGTTGAGTGAGATGCGCGAATATCAGGTCAAGGTATTGGCAGGCACCGATGCCAACGTACCGATCATGGTACCTGGTTTTTCGATACACGATGAATTGAAAGCGCTAGTAAAGGCTGGTTACTCACCGGCAGCAGCATTGCGAAGTGCGACTACTGAGACAGCGCAATGGATGGACCTAAAGACTGGCAAGATAGCGCCTGGTTATGAGGCAGACTTGGTTATGCTCAGTGGCAATCCATTGCACGACATTAGCAATACCCAAACAACTCAGGGTGTTATGAGTAATGGACGTTGGTACTCGAAGTATTCACTTGCGCAAATGCTCGTGGCGGTTCAAGAGGCTAATGGGTCTTAGCCTGAGGAACAGTAGCCAACCCTTCCGCACACGCATAGGCGCTTGACCATGCCCACTGGAAGTTGTAGCCGCCAAGCCAACCGGTGACATCAAGTACTTCGCCAATGAAAAATAGTCCAGGCTGTAGTTTACTTTGCATGGTTTGGGAGCTGACTTCATCGACATTAACGCCGCCCAGGGTGACCTCGGCGGTGCGATAGCCTTCGGTGCCGTTGGGCTTGATTTGCCAATGGTTAAGTTGCTCGGCGATTGTTTTAAACGTTTTTTTACTGATATCAGCGAGGCGTTGAGTCAGTGGCCATTGATGATACGCACCGAGTTGAGTGACGACGCGTTTCGCGAACAGCTGCTGTAATACGGTATTCAGCTGAGCCTTTGGTTGTTTAGTTTGGTTTTCTTGTAGCCATTCAAACGCATCGGTAGTAGGCAGGCAGTCAACGGTAATCGCCTCACCCGGTTGCCAATAAGAGGACACCTGCAGCATCGCCGGACCCGATAAACCGCGGTGAGTAAACAACATAGCCTCATTGAAGTGACCGTCATTGGCGCTGGCGGCGACGTCCATTGAGACGCCAGCAAGCTCAGCAAAAGCGTCTTTTTCGGTTGGGTGTAAGGTGAAGGGTACTAAGCCCGCGCGCACCGGTATGATCGAATGACCGAATTGCTCAGCAATTTGATAGCCCAACGGTGTCGCCCCGAGCTTAGGCATTGACAGTCCGCCACAGGCGAAGACTAAGTTACTGGCACTCAATTTGCCCTGCGAGGTATTAATACGATAAGTGTCTTGCTCGTATTCGACATCCAGTACTTCGGTTCTCAGCTGTACTTTGGCTCCGTAGCGAGCGCACTCGTCAAGTAGCATGCGAACGATGTCCTTTGCGGACTCATCACAGAATAACTGTCCTAACGTCTTTTCATGATACGGAATTTGGTATTCTGCGACTAAACCAATAAAGTCCCACTGAGTGTAACGACTAAGCGCCGATTTACAAAAATGAGGGTTACTGGAAAGATAGTTTTCGGGGCTAGCATACATGTTAGTAAAGTTACATCGACCACCCCCCGAAATGAGGATCTTTTTACCAGCCTGTTTGGCGTGGTCTACCACGATAACCTTGTGGCCGTTTCGCGCGGCATGGGCTGCACAGTGTAAACCGGCAGCGCCCGCACCAATAATCACTACATCAAATAACGCCATTACTGCTCAGATTTCAATACATCAAGAACGTATTTTGCTGCACTCACTTCGAATTGCTTCTCATCTTCCACGAATAGATGTTCTACGATGCCATCGACGATAACCATGGCGTAACGTTTTGAGCGAATGCCACCAAACGCACCCGTATCATTAGCGAGCCCAAGGGTTTGGCTGTATTCACCGTTACCATCTGACAATAACCGAACCTCATCTCCGATCCCAAGATGGTCACCCCAAGCTTTCATCACGAATGCATCATTGACTGAAACGCAATTAATACTCTGCACCCCTTGTTCAGCAAGCTCGTTTGCGAGTGACACATAACCTGGCAGGTGTTTTTCCGAACAGGTCGGAGTAAATGCGCCGGGTACTGCGAATAAGATGTGCGTGCCTTTGGCGAAAAGCTCTTGAGGGTCGTAATGTTGAATGCCAAGTTCACCTTTTGAGGTGAGCGAGCCTGATGGCAATAAATCGTTTTCATTAATCATAGCTGTTCGAATCCTTGCTTTATATAAACATCAAATCGATGTTTTTTACTCTTGATCTGCGAGTTCGGTTCTCTTTGTCCTAAAAAGTCGGCATGATCAGGACGCTTTACGACCACACGAAATTTAGCGGCTTGTATAGCTGGCGCTAATAAATCATCAGCATCCTCATCACCGCCGACCAAGTGCTGAAACATTTGCATGTCTTTCTTTACTTGAGCGCGCTGTTTACCCGATTTTGGATACATCGGATCGAGGTATACCACATCGTATTGTTCTGAAGAAACCTGTTTAACGTGTTCGAGCTCAAGTAGTTGCATGCGTTGGCAACAGTCGGCAATTTTATCGGCACCATTACGACCCCGTTCAAGCGCATCCTTGAGTAAAATACGAACCATCGGGTGACGCTCAATTAAATCAACCGATGACCCAAACGCGGCAACCATGAGTGCGTCACGAGCCAAACCGGCCGTTGCGTCGAGTACGGATGGTTTACGCTTGCCAGTAATACCCAGTGCTTTTATCAGAGATTCTGATTTCAAGCTTGAGTTAAGCGCACGGTAACCTGACTTTCCCGCGCGGAAATCCAGCTCAAGCGGCTTGATTCCTTTGGGACCAGCTGTCCAAACTAATTGGATGCCGTGTTCTGTTTGTTGTAATTCAAATTCCGAGCTCATTGATTTTTAGCGGAGCGTTGCATATCGACATGTGGAATATCATCTTCAAGATAGTCCTCGCTAATTGCCTCAAAGCCAAACGACTGATAAAACGCCCGTAAGTAAGTCTGAGCTTGGACTTGAATCGGCGCACTAGATGCCCGCGAATCAAGGTAGTCAATCGCACGCTGCATGAGCTCTCTGCCTAAGCCTAATTGTCGCGCGTCTTCGGTCGTGAGAAGGCGACCAATTTTTGATACGGGACTCACGTCAGAGGCTTTAAAAATGCGTGCGTAAGCAAGCATCTTGCCTTGATCGTTGCGAGCGAAAAGATGTTCGGCGTCAAAGTCAGTCCCGTCAGCGTCTAAATATGGACAGTTTTGTTCTACAACAAAAACTTCTTGGCGAATGCGTAGAATTTCATACAGCTGATGGGTGTTCAATTCTTCAAAAGTTCTTAAAAACCAGTTCATGTCCCTACTTTTTTAATGTCACGTTTAATCGGAATCACGTTTCGCTTATGTTCGTGGGAGAACAGTGCCAATAACTCGGTGACGGGTTTGCGTGCATCACCTTTTTGGCTAATATTGCGAGCTACTTTCAGACTACTGATTTCTGCCTGCTCGTACAATGCGCGTGTTAGCGGCGTATCGTGATTACTTATTAGTACAGGAATGTGTCTTTTACAAGCTGTACGTAAGGCGTGTCGCGCGAGCTCGCTTTGTTCATCTAAACTAAAGCCACCGGTAGCATAACTTGTAAAATTACTTGCTTGTACAAGTGGTGCATAAGGAGGATCACAATAAATGACATCGCCTTTTCGGGCTCTCCTGAACATTTGTTCAAAAGAACTGCAGACGAATTTAGCACGCTTTGCCTTTTCTGCAAAAACTTCAATTTCCGCTTCTGGAAAATAGGGCTTACGATAGTCGCCAAACGGGACATTAAAAATACCGCGACTGTTATAGCGGCAAAGCCCGTTATAACCATGTCGATTGAGGTACAAAAATAGCAGTGAACGGTAATAGGGGTCGTTGCTTTCGTTAAACGATTTACGCAACGCGTAGTAAGCGTCTGGTTGATTATTACGTGCAGTAAAAAGCCTACGCGCATCGACAATAAACGTCTTAGGGCGGCGCTTTACAAATTGATACAAGGTGATGAGATCAGGGTTGATATCGTTTAGTAAATAGCGATCATAATCGGTGTTTAGAAAGACCGATCCCGCACCCACAAAAGGTTCAATTAACTTACGCCCCTCGGGCAAACAAGCTTTTATGGGTTCGACAAGGCCGTACTTGCCTCCTGCCCATTTTAAAAATGCCCGATTTCGTTTCATTAGCCGGCCTTTTGTGGATTGAACGGCTAGTGTACCCGAAAGCTAAAGATATGAAAATTACTCTCCGCTCAATGGTCTTTGTTCCTGCTGAATAGCGGCAAAAGACTTGGGCCACGGACCCAGCGCGCGTAGAGCTTCCGGCAGTGCACTTGCGCGTGTTCGTGCCGCATCAATTGTACTGTAACTACCTAAGATAACGACATAACTGTTATCTTTTTGACGCTGATAAATACGCGCTTGCGGAGTCAGGTTATTGCGCTTAATAAACTCGGTTAAGGTTGGCTTATCACTGGCAATAGTGAGTTGTACTGAATAGTTTTGCGGCGGTTGACTGGCCACCCATTGACTATCGGTAAGTGTATTCGGTTGATTGTTGGTCTCGGCTTCTTTGGGGACTCGTTTATCACTGACCCATTCAACACCCACTTCACGTGGGTCATTCTCGGCGGCGGCGACACGATTAAGTGAATGAAGCGCTTCGCGATATGATGTTGCGAGCTCAGCAGGCACAAATTCGAATTGGTTCGACTGCAAAGGTTCAAAGCTCGGAAGTTGCTGTGTGACTTCTCTTGAAGTGGGTTCGGTCGTCAGCGGGCGAGGCTCAGGCGCCACCTCTGCTGTTTCGACGGAATCGGGCTGTTGGTTGAAGTAATCGATGATCGCTTGATGTTTGAGGCCTGCAAACCCAATTAAAGCGAGTGAAATACTTGCAGCAAGAATTTTGATGACCGGTACCGACCGTCGCTCTGTAGCGGGTTCGAGATTGCTCTCCGCTTGCTCCAGCTGGTTCGAAAACACATCATCCTGGTTTTCGTCTGGCTCCGAATAGCGTTGTGCTTGAGTCATTAGCTTCAGTTGCAGGCGTTGTTGAATCTCACCTGGATAACCATTGATGGTGGCAAGAAACTGTTGGATTTTATCTAGGTTCCAAAGTGGGCGTTGGCGCTCTGGTAATAACGCCTGAATAAAGCGCATCTGTTCTTCTTTGCCAAGTGGCGGTACTTCAACTAGCTCAGGTCGCTTCACACGTAACTGCGGTGGTGGTGTCTGTTGAAACACCCAGCGTGACTCGGCTGAGATAATAATACTTACACGTTGTCCAAGCGCACACAATTGATTAACTGTATTGACGCACTCCGCCAAAAAGCTGTCAGGCATGAGTTCACCATTATCAATGACGATAACGGCATGTTGCAGTGGACGTTGCCGCTGAATTTCACGACTCAGCGTATCATCATTTAAACTGATGGTACCAAACAGTTGGTTCAGGATTTGCGCACGAAGACGCTCTACCGAAGCTCGCTCTGATACTTGTACCCAAGCACATTCAGCGTAATTAGAGGCTTGCTCAATAAATAGCTCGCTGATAGTTGATTTGCCGCTACCTTGTGGGCCGTGCAGAAGCACGAGCGTATCACTGTGCTGGCAGTGTTCATGCAAACGGTCGATCACTGCCTGTTGGGAAGGCTTTGACCTAACGGGAGCGGCGACAATATGTGATGAGTAGGCGTTAGCCGGCATAATCTGCTTCCTATGTGATGCGGTTTAGCAACATTCAGTCAGCACAGCGGCTAGGTCCTCGTCAGTGATGTTGTGAGTGACTTCCGCTTGGCCGATACCGAGCGGTAACACGAAGTTTATTCGATGGTCTTTCACTTTTTTATCGCGCATCATATAGCTTAGCCAATCCGCCAACGTCATGTTGGGCGCTTGTGTTGGCAGCTGTAACTGTGACATCAGGTTGAGCACGCGACGGAAATCTGACGAAGACATCCGCTGTGTTTTCTCTGATAATTTAGATGCAATAATAGTGCCAGCGGCAACAGCTTCGCCGTGGGTCCACTCACCGTATTCAGTCGCTGCCTCGATCGCATGGCCGAATGTATGACCTAAGTTTAGCCATGCGCGGATACCAGACTCGCGTTCGTCTTTGGCGACAATCTCTGCCTTAATCTCACAGCTTCGTTGAATCGCATGTTGCAGCGCTTGCGTCTCTCGTTGTGCGAGGGCAATAGCATTGTGTTCGAGCCAGTGAAAGAAATCGGAGTCGTAAATGATGCCGTACTTTACGATTTCTGCTAGACCACTACGAAAGTCACGCGCGTCCAAGGTTGCTAGGCAGTTAAGATCAATAACAACGGCTTTGGGCTGATAAAAAGCACCGATAAGGTTTTTACCTTGGGGGTGGTTAATTGCCGTTTTACCGCCAACCGAGGAATCCACTTGCGATAACAACGTTGTCGGAATTTGATAAAAGTCGACGCCACGGTGATAAGTCGCTGCCACAAAGCCTGCTAAATCGCCTACCACTCCGCCACCTAAAGCAACGATTGCGCAGTCGCGACTGAAACCCTCTGCTATAAGCTTGTTGGTAATGGCTTCGAATGATGTGAGGCTCTTATATTGCTCGCCATCGTCCATCTCGAACAGGACAAGGCGATGATCAGTAAGAGCAGCGGATACATCAGCAAAATAATGTTTGGCGACCGTCGTATTACTAACGACAAAAACATCTTTACTTAAGTTAGGAAGCAATCGCTTCAGGTGTTGCAGATGATTTGCGGCGATATGAATATGGTAGCTGCGTTCGCCCAACTCTACATGCACATTGGCCATAACACAGCTCCCCAAAGAGGTTAACCTAACCCGTTAACCCCTAGTTGATCGATGATTTCATTGACTACTACTTTAGCGCTTTGTTCGTCAGTGCGAACAACGATATCCGCAATTTCCTCGTATAGCGGGTTGCGAACTTCTGCTAATTCTTCAAGTACTTTACGCGGGTCATCCGCCTCTGCGATCAGAGGACGACGTTTATCACGTTGCGTACGAGCCAATTGTTTGTCGATGGTCGTTTCAAGATATACGACAACACCACGAGCAGATAGACGGTTGCGGCTTTCTTTACTCATTACCGAACCGCCACCTGTCGCTAGGACAATACCCATATGCTCAGTCAATTCTTCAATGACTTTTTCTTCCCGCGCACGGAAGCCTTCTTCACCTTCCAGCTCAAAAACCCAGCTGATGTCAGCGCCGGTGCGTCGTTCAATTTCTGTATCTGAATCGTAGAAATCTAAATGAAGTTGTCTGGCAATTTGACGACCAATCGTACTTTTGCCGGCGCCCATTGGGCCGACAAGAAAAATATTACGTTTCTCAGCCATATTCCTGCTTACATCACTGTTAAATTAGCTGTAAATCACGAATCCGGAGTGTCTGGAGACGTCCCCCAACTCAACGAAAAGAAGCGGGATTATCTCAATTAGATTGCATTTTAGCAAATTTATTCCGATTCACTTAACAGCGTGGGTGTAACGAAAATAACCAGTTCACGTTTTTCTGATTGTTCACGCTGATTTTTAAAAAGATTACCGACAAGCGGCAACGAGGACAATATGGGGACACTTGTATCATCCTTCAACTCATATTGCTGAAAAATTCCACCTAATACGATCGTTTCGCCACTCTTTACTAATACACGAGTAGCCATTTCTTGGGTATCGATAGCCACGGCCGGACCTGTGGGTGTTGATACGGTATCGCCACGCGTGTTTTGTGTAATGGTAAGATCAAGCATTACATAGTCGTTAGAGGTAATCTGCGGTGTTACGCGTAGGCCCATCACTGCCTTTTTAAATTTGACCGCAGTAGCCCCCGAAGCCGCACTCTCAACATAAGGGATCTCGGTGCCTTGCTCGATGTAAGCGGGCTGCTGATTCGATGTAAAAATCTTCGGTTTTGCAATGATTTCAGCTTGGTTGTCTTGCTCCATTGCAGAAAGCTCAAGGTCGAGCAGGAGTCCATCAGACAGTTTTCCGACATTGACCTTAAACCGCCCCGCCGCGGGTACAGAAGGTAAGTCGACACGCATACCTTCGATGATTTGAGTAAGGCTCTCATCCTCGCGCAAGGTGGTGAGATCGCCCCACCGTACGCCAAACTGATCAATGGCATTGCTTTTCATGGTGACCATACGAGCCTCTATCATGACCTGCTTTACCGGCACATCCAATTGCGTAATAAGTTGTTTGATGCCGTCGAGATAAGCTTCTGATTCTTTGAGTATGAGTGTATTCGTTCGAGCATCGATAGTTACCGCACCTTGCTCTGATAACAGCCGTTGCTCGCTTTCTGAGAGAAGTTGAGCAATATCCTCAGCTTTTGCATGGTTGAGCGGAATAAGGTACGGAAGTATGACTCGCTCGGCCGATTGCTCAGAAGACCCAGAGGTTTGCGCACCTGTGACACGGATAAGGTTGTTGTTCATCCGTAGCGTGAGACCATAGCTATCGGCTAACTCATGCATTAATTCAAGCGCGTCGACATCACTGACGGCTAGGCTGACCGTCTCATCGATTGCTTTATCAGCAATAAGGTTTAGTTTCATTTTGTCAGCGATGATCTCGAAAGCAGTAACTAAGTCGACATCCTTCAAGCTCAAAGTGATTTTCGGTTGTTCGTTGGCGTACGCCGTTTTTAAAGACAGCAGGCAAAGTAACGCAAGTAGCAGTAAATAGCGTAAAGCTATAACGGCAGTTCGCTCGTGTGTTTTACTTTGCTCTGAAAGGTTGTGGTTGCACACGGAAAAGACTCCAGTTGTTTAAACGTGACGGACTCGTGGGTGATGTCTGTGATGACCGTAGCAGGTGCCTGAAAATAGTCGCCAACCGCTGCCATCTGCCAACGATCATCAGTTGATTGGAAATAAGCAGAAAAAGTGCCCTGGGTGGCTAAAGTGGCAACCAGTGTGTAGTTATGCCAATCACCCATTAATTTACCGTCGGTCATAAGTGTGCATTGCGTGGGCGCCGACTCGATTAAGCGAACAGAGGCAACTGAGGGGCCCGCATCAACTAGGTGCAGTGTGAGCTCCGTTGCACTGCCATCCTCACTGTTCTGAATCAGCGCTACACTGGATAATACAAACGGCTGGACGGCGTTGTAAGGCCAGTAGTTGAATGTGTCCGACAACCAGCGTTCGAGTTGTTGGGGTTGGGCAGTCAACTTCAGCCTTATTTGGGCGTCTGAAACAAGCGGTAATTGCTGTTCAACGTCAAGACGTGTCGCTGTTTCTAAGGCGCGGCTGAGCCATTGCGAAGCAGACAGCTTTTCAGGGGCTAAAGTGGTTGATGTATCGGCTAGTTGCGAGGGGGGACTTTCTTGCCAGGTGGCTTGGATAGCCGCGCGTGAGGTTTGTTGGTGCGAGCCAGTCAACCATGAACCTAGCAGCAGACTCACCGGTGTAATGACCAGTGAAAAGCTGATGAAAAAGTAAAAAAGAGCGGTATTTCGCATACTCAGGGTCAAGGTTTGAATATATCAATTTGAGCATGTCGGTGTTTTTGCAGTTGAAGCTGAATGCTCTGCTCACCGCCATATCGCAAGGATTCGCTTAAATGGGTTAGCTGCGCTGTACTAACATAAGACCCACTCAATGAGAGTTGCGACGACGTCCAACGCGCTTGTTTAAGGTTGAACCCCGATAGTCCATCCCGCCCAAATTTGATTAACTGCTTGAGCAGAGCGATTTGCTGCTGAGCCTGGACGGCTTGGTCGAATTGACGGAGCGCTGCTGCTTTCTGATCTTTTTCTGCGCGATGCCATTGAGCAACTTTAGTCTCAACCTCGCCAAGGTTTTGTGCAAAGAATTGCAAGTAGATCGGTAAGTTGACGAAAAGAGCACAGGCCCCATTGAACAGCATGAGCACTACAACGACACCAAGCCGCTGGCGCTGTTTTCTGCGCTGAATGGCAGATTGCCAGTCATTCAGGTTTAGCCACGCCATGGAAAGAAACCTCGAAGTGCGGCACCGAATAACAGCGGAGTGATATGTTTAAATAACGCGCTTGTGGTGCCGATATTAAACCACAGCGTATCTGAACCAAGTAATTGCTGTTTAACCTGACTATCTTCGTGATTATCTAGATAGCTGAGTATCATTGCACAAGCGTGATCAAAGCGCACAGCTTCTAGCCGTGCAAGTGAGTGTAAAGAGACTAGAATCCCGTGCTTAACTCGTAGCAGAATGTAACGTTGTTGTTCTTTGCATAAAATAATCCACTCAGTTATGGGATGTTGGGAGACCGCGTAGCGAGATAAAGAAGGCAGCAAATAGTTGGTACAACGCACCCAAGCTTGAGGTGCTGGCTCTAGTACTTTCGGAGCGATGGGCAGTTGTTCCGTCAGCTTCTCAATGGCGCTCTCATGGCCGCTGACCTGTTGGGTACCCAGTGTGGGCAGAGTCTGGGTATCCTGAAAAGCTGCCGCGCGCTGTGGAGCCTCTTGTGGGGCATCAGTGAGCGTTTTTAGGTGAACAAACTGGCTCGGAATAATAAGACACAACTGTGTCTTATACTTGCGCCAACTAATTTGATGAATAGCTGCAATGCGATGGTGTTTGATACTGAATCGACTCTGCTTGAGACGCAGCGAAACGAGTGAAACAGTACCGTCATCTATTAGTGCGGCTGTGAGAAAAGGTGTCATAAGTCTGTGCTACCAATGCAGTCGATTTTTGTATCGTGTTAAGCGTTGCAAGCGTAGTGTTTAGTTTAAAAATCAGCCATAATAGTTGGTCAAAGGTGTATGTCAGACATTCAACAACGTCACAGTAATGGGGTAAGTTTTTGAAGTTCTTAAAGCGATTCGCATGGATAGTCGCCATTTTGGGCGTGTTGGGGATATTGGCCGTAGGTGGACTCTACCTTTACGTAAAACCCGAATTGCCGAGCGTCGAGACATTAAGGGAAGTGAAACTGCAAACCCCAATGCAGGTATTCACAAAAGATGGCCAAATGATCTCTCAATTTGGCGAAAAGCGTCGTATTCCGGTTAAGCTCGAAGATGTCCCACAAACCATGGTTGATGCATTCCTAGCGACCGAAGATAGCCGCTTTTATCAACACTTTGGTGTTGACCCCATTGGTGTTGTTCGAGCATTTGGTGTGCTAGTCACTACCGGTGAAGTCAAAGAAGGCGCGAGTACTATCACCATGCAGTTGGCGCGAAACTTTTTCTTAAGTTTTGACCGAGCCTGGATGCGAAAAATCAAAGAGACCTTCATTGCGCTGCATATTGAACAGCTGCTTACTAAAGACGAAATTCTTGAGCTCTATCTGAACAAAATTGCATTCGGTCACCGAGCGTACGGCATTGGTGCTGCGGCACAAGTCTATTATGGCAAACCCTTGAGTGAATTAAGCTTAGCGCAAATGGCGACTATTGCAGGCTTGCCTAAGGCGCCCTCTAACCTGAACCCGATTAGTAACCCAGAAGCTTCAAAGGCACGCCGCCGTGTGGTTTTGTTGCGTATGCTCGACGAGAAAAAAATTACTCGGGCGCAATTTGACGAGGCCGCAGAAGCGCCTGTTACTGCTCGCCGTCATGGCGCGGAGGTTACGGTAAATGCGCCTTATCTTGCGGAGATCGTGCGTCAAGATATGGTCGACCGTTTTGGTGAGGAAGAGGCCTATAACGGTGGCTATAACGTCTACACCAGTGTGAGAAGCGATGTACAACTGGCTGCTCAACAAGCTATTTGGGACAACCTGCATGGCTATGATGAGCGCCATGGCTACCGCGGTCCTGTGAGTGTGTTGTGGAGTGAAAAAGAGGGGCAGCCCGCATTAAGCCAGAGTGAGGTGGAGCAATACTTAGATCGCGTCGACCGCATTGGCGCAGTGACCCCTGCGGTTGTGATGGCGCTTGAAGACCAGTCGGCAGACATTATCGTTAAAGGTGATGAACAGCTTACGACGCTCGATTGGGACGCCATGAAATGGGCGCGCCCCTACCTTAATGAGGAACGTCAGGGCGAACCCCCTGAGCGCGCAGCTGATATTATGCAGCCGGGGCATGTGATCTATGTTCGCTCAGTGGGTGAAACTAACCGTCTACGCTTAGCACAAGTGCCGGAGCCGAGCTCGGCGATTGTCTCTTTGAAGCCCAACGATGGTGCAGTCGAAGCTGTCGTCGGTGGCTATAGTTTCAATTTGAGTCAATATAACCGTGCGTTACAAGCAGCACGGCAAGTGGGTTCTAATATCAAGCCATTGATTTACTCGGCTGCGTTTGAGCAAGGTTTCACTTTGGCTACCTTAGTCAATGATGCACCGATTAATCAGTGGAATCCTGGAGCAGGTATCGCTTGGCGTCCTAAGAACTCTCCTGATGTATATGAAGGCCCGATTCGTTTGCGCAAAGCGCTGGCGAAATCTAAAAACGTGGTTTCTGTTAGGCTGATAAGAGAAATCGGCGTCAAAACTGCCGCAGATCATATTGCTAAGTTTGGTATTCCACGCGATTCCATTCCGGAAAATGAATCAATTTCGTTAGGGTCATTATCCATGACACCAATGGAGGTAGCGCGCGCTTATGCAACGTTTGCTAATGGCGGGTTTCTTATCGAGCCTTATGTTATCGAGCGGATAGAAAATGGCGATGGTGAAGTGGTGTACGAAGCGAACCCACAGCGCGCGTGTGAAGACTGCGATAACCCAGCGCCACGTATTATCTCTGAGCAGAACGCGTTCTTGGTCGCTCAGGCGATGAACTCGGCGGTATGGGGTGGCGGCAGTTGGGCACACAAAACTGGCTGGAACGGTACGTCTTGGCGTATTCAACGCTCAAAACCAATTGTTAACGTAACGGGTCGTGCGATTACAGGTAAAACCGGTACTACCAACGATGTGAAAGATACTTGGTTCTCAGGCTTTACTACTGGTCTGGTGACCACTACTTGGGTGGGCTTTGATGATGTATCACGCGAGTTGGGCCGGACTACGATGAACCCATTACTGAGTAGTAAAGAACAACCAATCTCAGGCGGTGAAGCGGGTGCGAAAACCGCATTGCCAGGGTGGATCTTATTCATGGAAAAAGCGGTCGACAAATTTCCAGCCGATGACTTTACCATTCCACCTAACGTGGTGAGCGTGAGAATTGATATGGAAACGGGTAAGTTATCGCATCGAAACGACTACACGAGCCGCTTCGAGTATTTTATCAGCGGTACTGAACCGACTGAATATGCTCAAGATGAGCGCGATAACAAAGATATATTTAATAACGAAGACGGGTTGTTCTAACCCGTCACCGTTAATTTCGCGAGTAATTGGTTGAGATCCGATTGGACCCCGCCGGCGGTGACGTGCTTACCTGCGCCTGGGCCGCTAATAACCAGTGGCATTTCTGAATACCAATCGGTGTATATCACAAAAATATTTTCACCAGGAATCAGGTTAGCCAGCATATCGCCTGCTGGAATATATTCGACACCAATTTTGGCGCTAACCCGCCCCTCTTCAGAGACAGAGAAGCTGGCAAGTAAGCGCGGCACATTACCGTCTTTAGCCGCTTCCTTAAGCATCGTATCCATTGGCTCGTCTAGCTCGTGAGCTCGTTGTAAAAACTCACTGGCAGAGATATCGCGAAGACTTTCAGGCACTAAACTGCTCACGCTGATATCTTCCCAATCAAGTTTAAGCCCAATTTCACGAGCTAAGATGAGTAGCTTACGTACCAGATCCTGACAGGATAAATCCTCACGTGGATCGGGCTCTGAATAGCCGCGCTTTTTAGCTTCCAATACTAAATCACTGAATTTAACACCGTCTGTGAAGTTCTCGAATAGCCAAGACATGGTGCCCGAAAAAATCCCTGAAATACTGCGAATCTCGTCACCGGAACCACGCAGATCGTTGATGGCATAATTAAGCGGCAGGCCAGCACCGACCGTAGTGTTATATAGCCACTCGCGTTTATACTCATGTTGAATCGTGCGAATTTCGCGATACAGTGCCTCCTCGGCCGACCCTGCTCGTTTATTTGCGCTGATAATATGTAAACCATTAGCAAACAAGCTTGGGTACAGTTGAGCGACCGGCTTCGCGTCGGTTAAATCAATCATGACCAGTTCATCATAGGGGGCATTAGGTAATTCGCGCAGTAACTCGGTTAGCACGTAAGGACGTGATAAACGGTCAAACCCTGCTTGCCACTCATTCAATTCGACGCCGCTATAGTCAAGCCAGAGCTTCTTAGAGTTCGCGATACCGATAACACGTACATCCATCACCTGATTAATGCGGTCGCGTTGCTGGCGGAATAAGTCCAACCAAGCAGTACCAATGTTACCGCGACCAATGACTAACACGCCTAAGCTACGGCGATAGTTAAATAACTGGCTATGAAGACGATTGAGTAAACGGCTATCGAGTTTTTGTTCTAATATTGCGACCGCAGAGCACCCATCTTCGCTGACCGCAAAGCGACGCACCTTCTGTTCGCCTAACTGTAGTTTGAAGGTATTGTATTGATCCGTCTCTTGAATGCGATTACCCACCAGTGCCACCATTGAATAGCCGTGGATTTGCGTGACCGCATTACCCGCATTGATGCGGTCGAGCCAGTGGCTGATGTAGTTCAAGTGGTTTTGGTGGAAAACCAAGTATTGCTGGTGTTTTTCGGGTTCGGTCCAGCTTACCAATGGTGTTAAATCAAGCACCTCAAGTTGTTTGACGAGTTCGCGGTCGTTGAGTTCGACCTTAAACAATACAATTTCGGACAAAGATGTGAATACTTTGCCCTTGGGCTCTGTATGTTCAAAATTGCCAATACGGGTCTGTTGATTTTCGACTTTTAGACTTGAGCGTACAGAAATAACCATGCGATCGCGGTCAACAGGTTGGAATGTACGCGGGTGTAGTACCGGGCTGCCTAATCGAGCCAGCTCTTCTGCTTCGCTCCAATCTAAGGTCGACAAACTGACGACACGTTCTATCTTACGCGGATCGGCTGAATAAACACCGGCGACGTCTTTCCAAATAGTGACTTGTTTTGAATTAAGTAAGCTACCCACCAAAGTCGCAGAATAGTCACTGCCGTTTCGACCTAAGGTGAGGCTTTCACCGTTTAAGCTTCGTGCAATAAAGCCTGTGACAATAAATCGTGTGCCGGGAAACGGTGCTACGCGGTTTAATAGATTATGGCGCGATTCCAGCTCCTGAATGACGGGTTCGGGAGCGTCTTCAGCCTTTAGGAAGTCACGCGCATCAATATGGTCTGCTTTAGTACCTTGCTTTCTCAATAAGGCGGCAAGAAGTCGAGCAGACCACAACTCACCGTAGGACAATAATTCGGCTTCGTGTTCGATGATTTCTTTACCCGCAACAAAGTCGCGGAAACGCTGAAAATCAACAGTCGACTGCTCAAGGATAGGTGCAGCAAACTCGCTGCCGAGTAGCTCGAGGATTAACCCTTGCTGGAAACGCTCCAACTGATCGAGCAAAATGTCAGCCGTATCACCCGACTCCTTTTGAGCTTTGATAATCGCAAGAATCCGGTTAGTGGTATCACCTGCCGCCGAAACAACAACAACATCGCTTGCGCCTGCATATTCAGTTACAATACGCGCCACTCGACGGTAACAAAAAGCGTCAGCCAAACTACTGCCGCCAAACTTATGCACTTGAACGTTGTCTGCAACCGTTCGAATCTGGTCTAAGCTCGGCTCTACGCTCATTGGCGATACCCCTCAAATATATGAATTAACTGATGTAAATACTAAGGCTAAAACATCAAACACCAAATGTCAGCAAATTTTAGCCATCTAGACGGATAAAATTTGACCTTCATCTGGGATTGAGTAAAATTCAATATAACTTATATGGTTTTTGACTAAGGCAGGACTCTCACGATGAAGTGGAATGGTGACTATATCTACCCCTACGCTGAGCATGGGCGAAAGAGCGAACAGGTAAAAAAAGTAACAGTATCGATACCGACTCGCGTACTCAAAGTGCTCACTGATGAGCGCACCCGCCGTCAAGTTAAGAACTTGCGTCATGCTACGAATAGCGAGTTGCTCTGCGAAGCTTTTTTACATGCTTTTACGGGTCAGCCACTGCCAACAGACACTGATTTAGAAAAAACTAACCCAAATAAAATTCCTAAGGCGGTACGAGAGGAATTAGAAGCCCGTGGACTTCCAATTCCTTCTGATGACGAGCTTGATACGCCTTAATCTCTCATGTAGTTATCAGGCAGCGGGATCTTCGCGACACCGGATTCGACCGCTGCCTCCGCCACTGCTCTAGCGACTCGCTGACATAAGCGAGGGTCCATCGGTTTAGGAATAATGTAATCTGGACCGAAAGAGAGCTTATCAATGCCTGCAGCTTTTTTAACTGCGTCGGGTACTTCTTCTCGAGCGAGTTGGCGAATCGCCTCAACAGCAGCGATCTTCATCTCGTCATTAATGGCGGTTGCGCGCACATCTAAAGCGCCACGAAACATGAAAGGAAAACACAACACGTTGTTTACTTGGTTGGGATAATCCGAGCGTCCCGTGCCAATAATAATGTCGTCGCGTGTTTGTTGGGCTAACTCGGGCTTTATTTCTGGATCGGGGTTAGAGCAAGCAAACACAATAGGCTTATCGGCCATCAACTTAAGTGCATCCGGCGATAGCAAGTCTGGCCCTGATACGCCCAAGAATAAGTCTGCTCCCTCGATGACTTCCTCAAGTGTGCGCTTATCTGTGTTGTTGGCGAACAATGCCTTATATTCGTTGAGATCTTCTCGACGCGTATGAATCACACCTTTCGAGTCGAGCATGTAGATATGTTCACGCTGTGCGCCACACTTAATCAGTAGTTCCATACAAGCAATGGCAGCAGCACCGGCACCCATACATACAATATGGGCATCTTTAAGTGATTTACCTTGGATTTCCAGCGCATTTAACATGCCCGCCGCGGTCACAATAGCCGTACCGTGTTGGTCATCATGAAAAACCGGCACGTTACACTTTTCAATAAGCGCTTGCTCGATTTCGAAGCACTCAGGTGCCTTGATATCCTCGAGATTAATGCCACCAAAAGTATCAGCTATATTGGCAACTGTATTAATGAAGTCTTGAGTGGTGCGGTGGGATACTTCGATATCAATTGAATCAAGCCCAGCAAAACGTTTAAATAACAGCGCCTTACCTTCCATGACAGGCTTAGATGCCAACGGTCCTAAGTTACCTAAACCAAGAATCGCGGTGCCATTAGAAATAACCGCGACCATGTTGCCTTTCGCCGTGTATTTATAGGCATTATCTGGATCTTCAGCAATGGCTCTAACAGGCTCAGCCACACCTGGGCTGTAGGCAAGTGCTAAGTCTTTAGCGGAGTCAGCTGGTTTAGTGAGTTCAACAGAGATCTTACCCGGTGTGGGGTATTGATGATAATCCAACGCTTTTTGGCGGAAATCTGACATTTAGGCAACCTGACAAAATGAGTAAAGGATGATGCATAAGGATAAAGGCAATTGCGAAAATAACAAATCTTACCTGCTTAATTGGCTTCTTTGGGTTAGGCTAACTTTTCATGTGTTTAAAAACGCACCAGTTAACTTTTCGTTAACAATGCTTGGTCTGGGCAGGGTAGAAACGAAAAAAGGCGCCATTTGGCGCCTTCTTCATAAAAACGTGCTGAAAAGCTCGTTTTAATACGTTTCGTGTTCGGGCTATTATTTTTTGCCCAAAGAACCAAAACGTTTCTTGAATTTGTCGACACGACCACCGGTGTCCATCACACGTTGCTTACCAGTGTAGAATGGGTGGCACTCTGAACATACGTCGATGTGTAGATCTTCTACGCGAGTAGAGCGAGTTTCAAATTCATTACCGCACGAGCAAGTCACTTTGATTGCTTCGTACTTAGGGTGAATACCTTGTTTCATGGGAATACCTCAAGTTGGGCCACATCGCTATCCAGTCGCCTCTTTTGCGCAGGACACCATGTGTAAAAAAACAACAATGTTTAAGAGCGCGGCATTTTATGCGATCTTCACCGATCATTCAAGAGGCTTATTGCGCTTGTTTTATCTTTAATTGCGTTTCAGAATAGCGGCATGATAGAGAGCCCGCATTACATAGAAGTCGCCTTACCGTTGCCATTGCGGCGCGTCTTCACCTACCAATACACATTGTCCGAGCCTGCGGTAGTTGGTGCTCGCGTGCGAGTACCCTTCGGTCAGCGACAATTGGTCGGCATTGTAACCGAGCTAAATGCGAGCGCGCCGGAGAAGTTTGAGGCAAAACCTGTGCTGGCGCAACTTGATGCCCAAGCGGTGTGGAAAGCCGAATTGTGGGAACTGTTAAATTGGGCGTCCGACTACTATCAGCATAGTCTGGGTGATGTATTTGCCAATGCCTTACCAGTATTGTTAAGGCAAGGAAAGCCCCTCGGCTATGCGCCAGTGACCTATTACGAGTTAGCGCAAAGTGCCCCGAATCCGAGTGACACTGCGCTTAACCGCGCGCCAAAGCAGAAGCAATTACTCGAGCTATTAGCACAAGGTCGAGTAAGCGCTGCGCAACTTAAGCAGGCGCAGATCAGTACCACAGTTGTTAGCGCTGCTTGCGACAAAAGCTGGGTGAAACGCATCGAAGAAAAGCCGCAGCTGAAGGTACAACAACATTGGCAGATGGCGCGTGGCGAAGAGCCACTCGCGGTCAACCAAGAGCAAGCCGTTGCATTAAGTGCGATAAAGCAAATCGAAGGTCATGCGTGCTGTTTGATCGAAGGCGTCACCGGTAGTGGTAAAACGGAAGTGTACTTGCAAGCGATTGAGCGAGTGTTGTCAGCAGGACGCCAAGTGCTGGTGCTGGTTCCTGAGATTGGACTGACGATGCAGACAATCAAACGTTTTAAGCAGCGCTTCGAGGTACCTGTTGAGGTCTTACATTCCAATCTTAATGACACCGAACGTCTTCATGCTTGGCTTAACAGTCAGTCGAACAGGGCTGCGATTGTTATTGGTACACGTTCGGCGATTTTTACTCCGTTCGCTGACTTAGGCATGATCGTCGTCGATGAAGAGCACGACCTGTCGTACAAACAGCAAGATGGATTTCGCTATCACGCTCGCGATATTGCTATAAAGCGTGCGCAATTACTTGATATTCCGGTCATTCTAGGCAGCGCGACTCCTGCGCTAGAGACTCTTAATAATGCCGTTAACCAGCGCTTTCATTGGTTGCAGCTAACTCAACGCGCCGGTGTTGCAGAAAGCGTTGAGCATGAACTCATAGACTTGAAGGGTCTACCGATGCAGGCGGGCTTGTCGGAACCGTTGCTACAGCAAATAGAACAAGAGCTAAGTAAGCACAACCAAGTGTTATTGTTTTTAAATCGGCGTGGATTCGCACCGGCGCTGATGTGTCATGAGTGTGGGTGGATTGCTCAGTGTAAACGTTGCGATGCGTATTATACGTTGCATCAAGCACAACGACGCCTTCATTGTCACCATTGTGATAGCCAGCGGCCTGTCCCAAAGCAGTGTGAGCAATGCGGTTCAACGCATATAATTTCTCATGGCGTGGGCACTGAACAACTCGAAGATTTTCTTAATGAGCGATTTCCCGAACACAGCGTGTTGCGAATAGATCGTGACTCGACGCGACGTAAAGGCGAGTTAGACGCGCACTTAAAATCGGCCTCTGAGCATAAACATCACATTTTGGTGGGCACCCAAATGTTAGCCAAGGGCCACCATTTTCCCAATGTGACTCTAGTCGCGCTGCTGGATGTAGATGGTGCCTTGTACAGTGCCGATTTCCGTGCGCCAGAGCGACTAGCACAGCTCTTTACGCAAGTGTCAGGTCGCGCGGGTCGAGCCCATAAACGCGGGCGAGTGGTGCTACAAACGCATCACCCTGAGCATGACTTAGTGCAAGATTTATTAAATAACGGCTATCAACACTTCGCGCTGACGGCGTTGGCTGAACGGCAGGCAACAGCACTCCCTCCGTTTAAGCATTGGGCGCTGGTACGTGCTGAGAGTACTGACAAAACGCAGGTGGTCGAGGCATTGAATCAGATGGCTGCCTGCTTACCCGAAGTGACAGGCGTTATGGGGGTCGGTCCCATTCCTGCGTTAATGGAAAAACGCGCGGGTCGTTATCGTTATCAATGGATCCTGCAGACAACATCGCGTAAACAACGCTACCAAGTCGTTAAATACTTACTTAGCCAGTGGGAAAACCTCAGTATTCTCAATCGCATACGCTGGTCGTTGGACATTGATCCACAAGACTTCACATAAACGCGCAAAAACAGGTAAACTAACCCCCTTATTGTGAATCACTTTTTCTTTCCTTTTTAACGTTAATACAGGTAGTCGTGTCGATGAAAGAGCAACTCGAACAGTTAATTACTGATGCTGTGGGCCAATTAAAAGCTGACGGTATTCTTCCTACGGATCAGACCGTGAAGATTCAGTTGGACCGACCACGAGATAAGTCACACGGCGACTTTGCGTCCAATCTGGCGTTGATGCTGGCAAAGCCTGCAAAAATGAATCCGCGTCAATTAGCGGAAAAGGTCATTGAAGCGATTCCCGCGAATACGTTGATTGCCAAAACCGATATCGCTGGACCTGGCTTTATTAACTTTACGATTGCACAGGACCAGTTAAAAGGTCAGTTAACTACTATGCTGAGTAGCGCTGATCTCGGTATTCAGCCTGCTGAAAAGCCAATGACCATTGTCATTGATTATTCATCACCTAACTTAGCGAAAGAAATGCACGTAGGTCATTTGCGCTCAGCGATTATTGGCGATGCGGTATCGCGTACAGCCGAAATGCTGGGCCATAAGGTGATTCGCCAAAATCACGTAGGTGATTGGGGTACTCAATTTGGGATGTTGCTGGCGCACATGGAAGAGCTGGATAGTGAAGCGGCTAACTATGAGCTCAGCAACTTAGAAACGTTTTATAAAGCCGCTAAAAAGCGCTTCGACGAGAGCGAAGATTTTGCTGAGCGGGCACGTGAATTAGTCGTCAAGCTCCAGTCAGGCGATGACTACTGTTTGAAGCTGTGGAATCAGTTTATTGATGTATCGCTGGCTCACTGTCAGGAAGTATATGACCGTTTGGGTGTGAAGTTAACCCGTGACGATGTGATGGCTGAAAGTGCGTACAACGATCGCTTGCCGGGCGTTATCGAACACCTTAAAGAGCAAGGGCTTTTAGTCGAAGACCAAGGCGCGCAGTGCGTATTTTTAGACGAGTTTAAAGGTAAAGAAGGTGAACCCCTTCCGATTATCGTGCAGAAAAAGGGCGGCGGTTATTTGTATGCGACTACTGACCTGGCTGCAATCCAATATCGTCAAAAAGAGCTCGGTGGCGACTATCTGATGTATTTTGTCGATGCGCGTCAATCTCTGCACTTCGAACAGATCTTTACTTTAGCGCGTAAAGCCAAATTCATTGAGGGTGATATCAAAACCCAACATTATGGATTTGGAACTGTCATGGGTAAGGACGGGCGTCCTTATAAGAGTCGCGACGGAGGTGTGACTAAGCTTGCTGACTTATTAGATGAAGCGGAGCGTAGAGCCCTTGAGCTGTTACAGCAGAAGAACTCTGATCTGACCGCAGAACAGCAAGAAGCTGTCGCGAAAGTGGTGGGCATCAGCTCAGTTAAGTATGCTGACTTATCAAAAAACAGAACATCGGATTATATTTTCGATTGGGATTTAATGCTTACGTTTGAGGGCAATACAGCGCCTTATCTACTCTATGCGTTTACTCGCGTGAATAGTATTTTCGATAAGTTAGGTGAGGGTTCATTTGATATGGACGCTGACTGGCTGCTAGAAGATGAGCGTGAACTCGCCCTAGCAAATCAACTGGTTCGGTTTGAGGAAGTGGTTAACCGTGTATTCGACAAAGCCATGCCGCATTTCTTATGTGGTTACTTGTTTGAACTCGCGGGTTACTTCTCGAGCTTCTATGAAGCTTGCCCAATCCTCAATCAAGAGGACGAGGTAGTGCGTAATAGCCGACTGAAGCTAGCGCGTTTAACAGCGAACACGCTCGAAAAAGGTTTATCATTGCTCGGTATTCCAACGTTAGAAAAGATGTAAGTTATGGATTACGCGAACCGTAAACCAAAGCCGAAAAAGAAGCCCGGGAAGTCGGGCGCTCAACGCGGAAAGTCCAACCGTGGAGCGGCGCCAAAGCAAACCAGGCAGGTCCCGTGGTTAGCTGTTGTCATTGTTATAGCCCTCATTGCATTTTTTGTGTACGGCTTGATAACGATTAAGGGCGATGGCGATAACCCCGAGCAGACGCAACCAGCTGACACGCAAGCCGTCGATGACCTGCCAGCTAAACCGCAAGAGAAATGGCAGTACATTGAGGAGCTGGAAAGTAAGCAAGTCGAAGTCGACGTGCCAGAGCGAGAGCTCGGTCCACCTAAATTAATGCAATGCGGTTCGTTTCGGAAGCAGTCGGATGCGGAGCGGCTAAGAGCCGAAATCGCGATGGCTGGACTAGAGAGCCAAGTGCGAGGCACCGAGGGTTCCAATGGTCTTTGGTATCGTGTGATTTTGGGCCCATATGAAACCAAGCGAGCCGCTGAAAGAGACCGTCACAAACTGCAACGCGCTAAGATATACGGTTGTGCAATTTGGAATTGGAATCTCGACTAAAACCGCATAAAACTGCAAAGGCATCTTAGGATGCCTTGAAATCTCACCTGTAAACCCTCAAATAGTCAGTAATCGCGTTGCAGCGTTGCCTGCAACTCACCGCATTAGCTAGAGAGGGTTTCGTTTTGACCACGATAGTATCCGTAAGACGCGGCGATAAAGTCGCAATTGGTGGCGATGGCCAAGTATCACTCGGTAACACCGTCATGAAAGGCAACGCCAAAAAAGTCCGCCGTTTATACCACGACCAAGTATTGGCTGGCTTTGCAGGCGGTACTGCCGACGCATTTACACTGTTTGAACGCTTCGAATCAAAGCTCGAACAACATCAAGGTAACTTGATGCGCGCAGCTGTTGAACTCGCAAAAGATTGGCGTACTGACCGCGCACTGCGTCGATTGGAAGCGCTGCTGGCTGTCGCCGATAAAGAGACCTCATTGATTATCACGGGTAATGGCGATGTCGTGCAGCCTGAGAATGATTTGATTGCTATCGGCTCAGGCGGGCCATACGCGCAAGCTGCAGCAACCGCCATGTTAGAGAATACCGAATTATCGGCGCGCGACATTGTAGAAAAGTCGCTCACTATTGCAGGCAACATTTGTGTTTATACAAATGGCCACCAAACCATCGAAGAGCAGCAATCCATCGCTGCGTCAAAAAGTAAGTAGGGGATAAACGATGTCAGATATGACCCCAAGAGAAATAGTTGATGAACTTAACCGTCACATCATTGGTCAAGATAAAGCTAAACGCGCAGTTGCTGTAGCACTTCGTAACCGCTGGCGTCGGATGCAGCTTGATGATGATTTGCGTAATGAAGTTACGCCCAAGAATATTCTAATGATCGGTCCAACCGGTGTAGGTAAGACAGAGATCGCGCGTCGCTTGGCTAAACTCGCTCGCGCGCCGTTTATAAAAGTAGAGGCGACGAAATTCACTGAAGTGGGTTACGTGGGTAAAGAGATTGAGTCCATTGTTAAAGACTTAACGGATGTTGCGGTTAAGCAAAAGCGCGAAGAAATGATGCAGAAAGTGCGTTATCGCGCTGAGGAAGCCGCAGAAGACCGTATTTTAGATGTTTTACTACCGCCTGCGCGTACCTCAGGCGGCTGGGGTGCAGAAGAAGATAAAGGCAACGATGACCAGCGTCATTCGCGCCAAGTGTTTCGTAAGAAGTTACGCGAAGGTAGTTTAGACGACAAAGAGATCGAAATTGATTTGGCGATGCCGCAAATGGGCGTAGAGATCATGGCGCCACCAGGCATGGAAGAAATGACTTCACAGCTACAAAACATGTTCCAGAACATGGGCAACGATAAGACCAAGAAGCGCAAAATGAAGATCAAAGATGCGTTTAAGCAATTGATCGACGAAGAAGCGGCTAAGTTGCTCAATCCCGATGAGGTTAAAGAAGCTGCCATCGAGTCTGTTGAACAAAACGGTATCGTGTTCCTTGATGAGATCGACAAGATTTGTAAGCGTGGTGACAGCAGTGGTCCTGATGTATCGCGAGAAGGTGTGCAACGCGACTTACTGCCATTAGTTGAGGGTACTACGGTAAATACGAAACATGGCATGATCCGCACCGACCATATCTTGTTTATAGCGTCAGGCGCGTTCCAGATGAGCAAGCCGTCGGATTTGATTCCAGAATTGCAAGGTCGTTTGCCGATTCGTGTTGAGTTGGACGCACTGACAAGTGGCGATTTTGTAAGAATTTTGACAGAGCCAAATGCATCGCTAACGACTCAGTACAAAGCATTGCTGAATACCGAGGGTGTTGAAATCGCCTTTACTGACGATGGTATTCAACGCATTGCCGAAATTGCCTTTCATGTCAATGAGACCACCGAAAACATTGGTGCACGTCGGTTACATACAGTGCTGGAACGCTTGATGGAAGAAATTTCCTTTAATGCGACTGATCATAGCGGTGAAAGCATTAGCGTTGACGCTCAGTATGTCGACAAATATATCGGTGAGCTATCGCAAGATGAAGATCTAAGCCGTTTTATTTTATAACGGGCGACTATCTAAGCCGTTGCCAGCGAGGATGGCAACGGCTCTCTTCCTAACTTCAATTCGTTTTCAATCAGTTGTTCTGCTAATTCAAGCTTAATGGGCGGCGAGTAGAAGTAGCCTTGCATCATGTCACATCCGAGTTGTTGCAGAATATCCTGTTGGTCCTGAGTCTCGATACCTTCAGCAATAACACGTTTACCCAAACCATGGGCTAAGCGAATCATCGCTTTTAAAATAGTCGCATCGGTTCGGTTGACTTGCAGTTCACTGACAAAACTACGGTCTATTTTAATTTTACTAATCGGTAATGAGCGTAGGTAAGCAAGTGAACTATGCCCAGTACCGAAATCGTCGATAGCGACCATAAAACCAATATCGCGCAACCTTCTGATGACATCCATGCCATTGCTGAGGTCAGACATTGCAACCGTTTCAGTAATTTCTAATTCTAAAACACTTGCGTCTAATTGATGCTGATCCATCAGTTCAGTCAGATGTTCTACGAGTTTTGATTGCTGGAACTGTTGTGCCGATAGGTTAACCGCGATAGGCCAAACGTGGTTAAACCGCGTTTGCCAATCCTTTAGAATCTCAGCAGCGCGTTCGAGCACCCAATTATCCAGTAACTCGGTTAAACCAAGTTGCTCTATATGTGGGATAAATTCGGCGGGAGACAGTAATCCGCGTTCCGGATGTTGCCAACGAATTAATGCTTCAAAACCACAGAGCTGCTGATAATCAAAATCAAACTGAGGCTGTAAATAGAGCACAAACTCGTTTTGTTTAAATGCCTTACGTAAAATAGGCTCCATATCAATCAGCTGTGAAAATGCGTCGTCCATACCACGTTCGTAAAAAGTAACGTTAGACGCATTTTGATACTTGGCTTCGGTTAAAGCCAGCGTCGCTTTATTAAGCAGTATTTCAGCGTTTACACCGTGCTGTGGGTAGCGCGAAATACCGACCCCAACCGATAACGAAATCTGTCGTTGATTGACTTCAATAGGACGAGAAATCTCTTTTTGTAACTCTTTAGCTAAATCGAGAATGTGGCGACGACTTTTCAGATGATCAAACATGACAGCAAAGACATCACCACTGATGCGGGCTACGGCAATAGGTTTGCGATTAAACTGTTGTAGACGTCGGGCGATCTCTTTTAGCACCTGGTCACCGCCCCGAATGCCCAGTCGTTCATTGACCGATTTAAAGCGTGATACACCGAGTAGCATGACGGAGAGGTGGCGATTGTTGGAGCGACAATAATCAACTAAAACGGGGATTTTACTCACTAATTGATGGCGGTTGGCGACTCCCGTAAGTGCGTCATGGGTATGGAGGTATTCGGCACGTTGAACGGCATAAAATGAAGTAGAGCGTTCGGAATCAAGCAACCAGATAACAATCCCGACCATGATGATAGTTAAAAAGACAATGGTGAATAAGCCTTGAGCGCTGATAATCCAGTCTAAGTAGATGGTTGTGGTAAATAATAAAATAGCCGATAGAATCACGTTTTTAATGGCTAAAAATAAAAATGCGAAGGCAACGATTTTTGGCCCAAAGCCCGGTGGTATGCGCAAAAACATGAATAAACTGATGCCCAAAAAGAGCAAGGCAGGTACCACAAATCTGGGTAACTCAGATTCGAAGACAGTGAGTTCGCCGGCTTGATTGGAATACATCCAAACTACCGTAAGCATCGCCGCCGTCGCGGTGACCACAAGTAGAACCCGACGCGTGAAAAGGCTGGGATCACGTTCTTTAATGGCGTTGAATGCGCCGAGTGCGATATAAGTTAACGCAACGTAATGTAAAAAGATCGAGCCGCTATAAAGGCTCTGACTTGCCCATTCCGGGTACGTTGTGCCGATCAGTGCACTCGCCGTCAGTATTGCCCTGATGAACTCGCTCGCACCATAACTTAGGCAGGCTATAGACCAATCACTCAGGTAAGTCTGTTGGTACGATTTAAAATAAAAGCGCAACAAACCCGCAAACCCTAATAACATGAGGGTTTGGATGACGTGAGTTAATGTTTCGATCGCCAAAGAGGTGACCAAATCGAGATCAGGCATCAGAAATAGTAATAATTATTGTTATAGTGGCATTAGATTACGCGCCATTGGTATGTTAATTCAAGTATAACTGTTCAAAGATTTTAACAAAGCCAGTATTGAGCATTTTTAAAACCACTAATTACCGTTATACTTACGTGAATTCGCACTGTCTAACGCAGGATACAGTCATGGAATACAATACCTCAGAACTTTGTGATTTATACCCAGACATGGTCGATGTTGTTGAACCTATGTTTGAGTCGTACGGGGGACGTTCATCGTTCGGTGGTCAATTGGTCATCGTGAAATGTCATGAAGACAAAGGATTGATTGAGGAAATACTGAATCAAGACGGTGGCGGTAAAGTGTTATTGATCGATGGGGGCGGTTCAGTTCGCCGAGCATTGATCGATTTAGCGATAGCTGAGCAGGCACTTGATAACGATTGGGAAGGTATCATTTGTTACGGCTCAGTGCGTGATGTCGATGCCCTTGAAGAGCTCGATATTGGCATTTTAGGTGTCGCTTCAATTCCAGTGGGTGCTTCGAGCGAGGGTATTGGTGAGATGGATATTCCAGTTAACTTTGGTGGAGTGACCTTCTTACCCGAGGACCATATCTACGTGGACAGCACTGGTGTTGTTCTATCTCCTGAGCCACTTGATATCGAATAATGCAAAAGCCTGAGTTTTTAACTGCCGACGATTTAAGCCGTTACGTTAAGCTTCGGCCACATGAAACCAAAATCGGGCAAGCCATGAATGGCCTGCCCTCTGGTGCTTATTCTGATGCATTGGATAAAGCGTGGGACATGGGCCAACGCGTTGCACTTGTCGGCGTGCCCGAAAGCATCGGCGTTAAAGGCAACCTCGGTCGTCCGGGTGCCGAGGGTGGCTGGCAGGCTTTCCTAGGTAGCTTCGCGAACTTACAGCATACGGGTTTACTCTCCACGCATGAATTGCTTCTTGTAGGTTCTGTCGACTGCAGTGATCTTATGAGTCAGGCAGAACCGCTAGACACCCGTAACGAACACGACTTACAAACGATTCGACAGCTTGTTGAACGGATTGATGTGCGCGTTCAGGAGGTGGTGGCACCGTTATTCCAACGCGGATTCGAGGTTATTTTAGTCGGTGGCGGACACAATAACGCGTATCCCCTATTAAAGAGTCTTTCGAGTGCTAAACAGCAGCCATGTGGGGCTATTAATCTCGATCCCCATGCTGACTTTAGAGCTCGTGAGGGTCGACACAGCGGCAATGGCTTTAGTTATGCCTATGTTGATGGGGCTTTATCACACTATCACGTTGTTGGTTTACACCAAGCCAAAAATTCAGCCTCAAGCCTGCGACAAATGGCTGATGCCGGAATGCGTTACCATGCGATTCACAGCATTATCGGACGCCCGTTTGCAGAAGTCATGGATGAAGTCGCCGCTAAGTCAGTCAGCTGGCAACGTCCACTGGGTATCGAGGTGGATGTCGATTGCTTAACGGGCGTTCCCGCTAGTGCAGTCAATTACAGTGGCTTGAGCCTGGCGCAAGGATTTAGTTTTGTGAAACGTTTAGCCGAGCTCGAAGATGCTGCCTACTTGCACCTTGCTGAAGCAGCACCTTCATTATGCCCCACAGGTTTTGACGAGGGTCAAAAGCAAACGGGGCAAGTGTTAACTGAGCTCGTTATTGCTTATATGCTGGGACGTGAACGACGCCGTCGTACCAACGCTTAATCAGTGGATTCACGCCGAACTGATAAGTCAGTTCGGCGGCATCCTGAATGTCCCATAAAGCTAAATCAGCTTTCATACCTGCTTTGACTTCACCGACCTGTCCATGCATACCAAGCGCTTTAGCTGCGTTAACTGTGACGCCGCGCAAACACTCTTCCGGTGTTAACTTAAAGAAGGTCGCCGCCATCTGTAGCATCAACTGTAAGTTGTGAATTGGCGACGATCCAGGATTAGCATCGGTAGCAATCGCCATCGGCACTCGGTGCTGACGTAGCAGTTCAATCGGCGGCACTTGGTCATCTCGCAGAAAGTAAAACGCACCCGGCAGCAGCACAGCGACGGTGCCGGACGCCGCCATGGCTTTAACACCCTCTTCGTCGAGTTGTTCTAAATGATCGGCCGAAAGCGCTTTAAATTGTGCTGCGAGCTGAGCACCCTTTTGATTCGTGATTTGCTCGGCGTGTAATTTGACGGGTAATCCTAACGATTGAGCCGCTTCAAATACGCGTTGTGTTTGCGCCGGTGAGAAACCGATTGATTCACAGAACGCATCGACGGCATCCACCAGTCCCTCATCAGCAAGCGTTGGGAGAATGCGCTCTACGATTTCATCGATATAGCCGTCAGCGTTATTTTTGAACTCCGGTGGAATCGCATGAGCCGCCAGTAATGTGGTTTTTACCCGTACAGGTAACTGGTCGCCGACAGCACGTGCCACTTGCAATTGTTTGCGCTCGGTCGCAAGGTCGAGGCCATAGCCCGATTTAATCTCAAGTGTTGTTACACCCTGCGCGATAAGTGCTTTAGCTCGCTTTAGTGCCAGTTGTAGTAGCTCATCATAGCTTGCTTCTCGGGTCGCTCGCACGGTTGCGGCTATGCCGCCTCCGGCTTGCGCAATCTCAGCATAAGTAGCGCCATGCAACCGTTGAGCAAATTCGTTAGCACGCGAGCCTGCCCAGACTAAGTGAGTATGGCAATCAACTAACCCAGGTGTCATTAAACCACCTTGACCATCAATGACCTCGGCTGTCGGTGTGGACGGCGCATCAAAAGCGGGCCCCGCCCATTCGATGTGCTTACCGTTAATAATCACGATGGCATCTTCAATTAATCCATAGTCGGATAGCTCAGCATCTAAAGTAACTAGTTGAATATTCTCGATTCGTTGCATGATGTATGGCTCTTACGATTCTACTTGGCAAGATGATACCTGTTAGATTAGCAAATACAGGTTGTATAGACAAATGATCTGATCTAAACTTTTTGTCATGTTCAACGCTTATGCCGCTGGGTGTCCTATGGCCAAGTTTTCCAATATCAAACAATTCATTTACGACAAAATCGAGACAGGCGAATGGCCGGAAAATCATCCTGTCAGTTCTGAAAATGCGCTCGCTGAACAGTTCTCTGTTAGCCGCATGACCGCCCGTCGCGCCTTACAAGAGTTGGCAGACGAAGGTTTGGTGATTCGAACACAGGGCGCTGGTACGTTTGTGGCACCGATTAAGTCACAAACATCATTTATGGCGATTAAAAACATTGCTGATGAAGTACGCGACCGTGGTCATGAATACCGCGCCAAGGTTCATCATTTACGAATTCAGGATGCGTCAAGCCAAGTCGCCGAGGCATTACAAATTGAACCGGGTAGCGAAGTCTTGCACTCCACCATTACGCACTTGGAAAACGATTTACCGGTGCAGCTAGAGGAGCGTTACGTAAATCCTAAGTTGGTGCCGGATTATTTAAAGCAAGATTACACCAAAGTGACGCCCCACGAATATTTATGCGTGGTTACGCCGCTGACTGAAGCAAGTCACCAAATTGAAGCCATTCATCCAATTTCTTCAGTGTGTCAATTACTACAAATTAGTCGCGATGAGCCATGTTTGAGAATCATACGCCGGACATGGAGTTCAGGCGGAGTCGTGAGTTACGCGATACTGACGCATCCGGGCTCACGATTCAAATTAGGCGGACATATGAACTTTGATGCGCCAAAATCAGATTAATACAGGAGTCAATCATGTCATTTACCCGTTTAGATAAGTCGCGCGTTATCCGTGCTGATCGTGGCGCGGAGTTAACCTGCGCGAACTGGCAAATTGAAGCTGCCAAGCGCATGTTAATGAATAACCTCGATGAAGAAGTGGCAGAACATCCACAAGCGCTCGTCGTATACGGCGGTATTGGTCGTGCGGCTCGCAGTTGGGAGTGTTTTGACAAAATCGTTGAGACGCTTGAACGGTTAAAACCGAACGAGTCACTCTTAGTCCAGTCAGGTAAACCAGTCGGTGTATTTCCGACTCACGAGAACGCGCCGCGAGTGCTTATTGCGAACTCTAACTTGGTGCCCGAATGGGCGAATTGGGAGCACTTTAACGAACTCGATAAAAAGGGTCTGATGATGTACGGTCAGATGACCGCTGGCTCTTGGATCTATATCGGTTCACAAGGCATTGTTCAAGGCACCTATGAAACGTTTGGTGCGGTAGCGCGCAAGCACTTTGAGGGTGATGCTGCCGGGAAATGGATTCTAACGGGTGGTCTAGGCGGCATGGGTGGTGCTCAACCACTGGCTGCAACGATGGCGGGCTTTTGTATGCTTGCGGTTGAGTGTGACGAGAGCCGCATCGACTTTAGACTCCGCACACGTTATGTGGACCACAAAGCGACCAGTTTGGATGAGGCGTTGGAATTAATGAACAACGCCATGGCGGAAGGTAAAGCCATTTCGGTTGGATTACTCGGGAACGCCGCTGACGTTTACGAAGAACTAAAACAACGGAACGTAACGCCCGATGTGGTGACTGACCAAACCTCAGCGCACGATCCCTTGCATGGTTATCTACCTCAGGGTTGGACACTCGAAAAATATCAGGCTGAGCAAGATAACGATCCACAGGCGACTGTGCTTGCAGCCAAACGCTCAATGGCAGTACAAGTGAAAGCAATGTTGCACTTCCAGCAACAAGGCGCTGCCGTACTGGATTACGGCAACAATATTCGCCAGATGGCACAAGATGAGGGTGTCGCTAACGCCTTTGATTTCCCAGGCTTCGTACCGGCCTATATCCGTCCGCTATTCTGTGAGGGTATTGGTCCGTTCCGTTGGGTCGCGCTGTCAGGCGATCCAGAAGATATTTACAAGACCGACGCCAAAGTCAAAGAGCTTATCCCTGATAATCCACATTTGCATAACTGGCTGGATATGGCGAAAGAACGCATTAGTTTCCAAGGCTTGCCTTCACGTATTTGCTGGATTGGTCTGAAGGACCGTGCCCGTATTGCAAAAGCGTTTAATGAAATGGTGCGTAACGGTGAATTGAAAGCGCCTATCGTGATTGGTCGTGACCACCTCGACAGCGGCTCAGTTGCTAGCCCCAACCGCGAAACCGAGAGTATGGCGGACGGGTCCGACGCCGTATCTGATTGGCCGCTACTGAATGCACTCTTGAACACCGCAGGCGGCGCGACTTGGGTCAGCTTACACCATGGCGGCGGCGTGGGGATGGGTTACTCCCAGCACGCGGGTGTGGTTATCGTTGCCGATGGTACCGACGAAGCTGAGCAACGTTTGGGCCGTGTTTTGTGGAACGACCCGGGTACCGGGGTTATGCGCCATGCAGATGCTGGCTACGATATCGCGAAGAACTGTGCGCAAGAACAAGGGCTTGATCTGCCCATGCTCGAGAAATAAGGAGTAATAATGAGCCAATTTCCATTAAACCCAGGTCAGCTTACACTCGCAGACCTCCGTGCGTGGTACTTCGAACCGCAACAGCTTGAGCTCGCTGAATCCGCTATCGAAGATATTGAGCGCTCGGCAGCAACTGTGCAAAAAGTATTGGATAAAGGGCGCGTTGTTTATGGTATCAATACCGGCTTTGGCTTACTCGCCAATACACGCATCCCACCCGAGAAGTTAACCGACTTACAGCGCCGTATTGTGTTGTCACATTCGGTCGGTACGGGTGAGCTTATGGACGATGAAGTCGTCCGCCTAATGCTGTTGCTAAAAATAAACTCGCTAGCGCGCGGCTTCTCGGGTATCCGTTTAAAAGTTATCAATGCCCTTACTGCGCTACTGAACCATCAGGTCTATCCGTGTATTCCGAGCAAAGGTTCGGTTGGCGCATCCGGTGATCTGGCGCCTTTGGCACACATGGTGCTGCCGTTGTTAGGAGAGGGCGAGGTGCGTGTTAATGGTGAGATTATGTCAGCCAAAGAAGGCTTGGCTAAAGCGGGTTTAGAGCCATTCGAACTTGCACCGAAAGAAGGTCTCGCATTGTTGAACGGCACGCAGGCATCCACCGCATTGGCATTGGCTGGATTGTTTAAAGTGGAGCGTGTATTCCATAGCTCGATTCTGGTAGGCGCCTTGTCAGTGGAGGCAGCGATGGGGTCACGCGCACCGTTTGACGCGCGTATTCACCAAGTTCGCGGACAAATCGGACAGCAACAAGTGGCGGCTGCATTCCGTGATATCCTGACTGATAGCTCTGAGATTGCTAAAGATCACGAAAATTGTGAGAAGGTTCAAGACCCTTACTCTTTGCGTTGCCAACCTCAGGTGATGGGTGCGGTTTATGATCAATTGAAGCACGCAGCGACGATTTTAGAACGTGAAGCGAACGGCGTGACCGATAACCCACTCGTGTTTAGTGAGCAGGAAGATATTATTTCAGGTGGTAACTTCCATGCTGAGCCCGTGGCTATGGCGGCAGATATTATTTCTATCGCGGCGAGTGAGATCGGTGCAATGTCAGAACGTCGTGGCGCGTTATTGATTGACAAGCATCTGAGCAACTTGCCTGCGTTTCTAGTCGAGGAAGGCGGTGTGAATTCGGGCTTTATGATGGTGCAAGTGACTGCGGCGGCACTCGCCTCAGAGAACAAAACATTAGCTCATCCTGCGTCGATTGATAGCCTGCCAACCTCAGCGAACCAAGAAGATCATGTTTCCATGGCAACCTTTGCAGCGCGTAAAATCAGTGATATTGCTGACAATATCGCCGATATTGTTGCTATTGAGTGGTTGGAGGCTGCGCAAGGCTTAAATTTTAGAAGGCCATTAAAAGCCAGTGCAAAACTAGAAGAAGTGTTCGCTATCTTACGCGAACAGGTCGCCTATTACGCGGAAGATCGCTATTTTGCACCGGATATTAAGGCGGCGAGTGATTTGATTAAGTCGGGTCGCTTAGGCGTTACGCTAGCGGACATAACGCCCGCTTAATCACGTTTAGCCAACACTACAAAACGGCCTGTAAATTCAGCCACAGGCCGTTCATCATCCATGATCTGGGCTTTCATCATCATACGCGCGTTCTTGCCTTCTTTTAGCGCTGAGAAATCACCCGTTACATCACTTAAATAAGCGACCGCGCGCGGCTCTCTTGAAACCGGCTTGTGGTAGTGGATGTTAGCGTCGCCGAGTACCACCGACCCCTCAAGTTCACGCTCAAGCAATTGCAGATGCAACAGACCCCAGCACGTGAGCGTACCCAAGGAATAGATGCTACCTGCGAACATGGTGCCATGCACGTTGATATTACGTGACAGTTGAGCGCGTGTTTCAAACATGCGACCCGTATATTGGTGAATTTTAATACCCATAGCATCAGAGATAGGAATATCTTTTGCCCACGTGTTCTGTAATTCTTCACACCATTCTGGGCGATAGATAATACGGTTCTGCTCACTGAATGACTTTTTAAGCTGGTGTTCTGCCATTGGGTTTTTGACTGTATCAGCCTCTTCAACGACTTGGTATCCACACTTCTTATAAAAACCGATTGTGGTATCGCGAGAGTTAATAATAACGTGAGTGGCTCCCTCGGCGCGGGCTGCGCTTTCGAGCGCAAAAATAATCGCAACGCCATGGCCCTCGCCACGATACTCCGGCGCTGTGGCCATAAAGCGTATTTGTGCCTCTTCAGGGCTGTTAAAATGTAATCGGCCGACGGCGACAGGGTCATTTGCCTCATTGACGACCATACGATGCAAACCGACCTGATCATACTCATCTTGTTCCGAACCTAACGGGCGTTGAAAAGGCTCACGTAGTACACGCCATCGTAAGTGAAAGTACTTTTCAAACTCGGTGTCGGTGGTAGGGGTAATGACTTTATACATATTAATCTACTCGTAACTCAAAAGTGACAGGTCCGTCATTCACCAAACTAACTTGCATATCGGCACCAAATTCGCCGGTTTCTACATGCACACCCTGTGCTTGGATATGTTCGCAAAATACGTGGTACAGCTTTTGCGCATCAGACGGATGAGCCGCGCTCGAAAAACTAGGACGGCGTCCTTTGCGCGTATCGGCAGCGAGCGTGAATTGCGAAACAACCAACGTTGCATAACCTTTGTCGACAAGGCTTTGGTTCATTTTTCCTTCCGCATCGGTAAATACGCGATAATGAATAATACGCTCGGCAAGACGCTTGGCCTTTTGCTCATTATCACCCTGTTCGACACCCAGTAATATCAGCAACCCGGCGTCAATTCCGCCAACTTTGTTATTATCTACATCTACCTGAGCACGGCTTACGCGCTGAATTAAACCTATCATGCTACCTACTCTTGCCCGTAAAACAGTATATGGTTGTCGATTCTGCTAAGCAGATCAATCTGACTTTGTACGCTTTTTGTGGATTAATCGGTATTCCTCTAGACTCACTGTCATCTCCGCACCGGCCAATACAATCAACCATGATAAATAGATCCAAACGATGAGTATGGGCACCGTGGCAAGCGCACCATAAATCGCCTGATAGGTTGGAAAGTGGGTGATGTAGAGTGAGAATAGTTGTTTACTAACCTCAAATAGTATGGCTGAAAAGGCGGCACCAAAAGCCGCATAGCGGAACTTCACAGGCCTATTCGGCACGAGTTGGTAAAGCAGTACAAAGGCGATGAAACTCGTCACTACCGGTACCGCCGACAGCAAAAAACTACGAATCCCCGAAACATACGTTTCTGCAAATTGAGACAGCGAGACTAAGTAAGACGTTGCCGCCAAACCCGTACCAATAAGAACAGGTCCGAGTGTCAAAATCATCCAATAAATGGCAAAAGATACTGTCCAACGTCGGCTACTGGTATCGCGCCAGATATTATTTAACGCAGAGTCTATCGCCGAAATCAGAGCTACGGCGACAAAAAATAAAAATGCGATACCGACGGCGGTCATCTGAGAAGCGTTGCCAACAAACTGATCGATATATTCTTTCAGCTGCTCGCCTGAAGTGGGCAACAAGTTAGCGAACAGCGCACTCTCTATGTTGTTTTTGAGGTCATCGAATACTGGAAAGGCGGAAAATACCGTGAAAGTGACCACTAACAGGGGCACTAAGGATAGTAAACTGACATAGGTTAGGTGCCCGGCGGTCACGTTAATTGAGTCGGACTGACTGCGCAGTGCGACATGCCGAGAAAATTTAAAACCGTGTTTTAGCCAAAGTTTCCAGTTCATATTGGTCAAAATTACATATCTCTGCGTACGATGAATGAGTCTTATATTGATGGAGAACGCACAAGATGGCAATTGTAGTCTTTGGTGCCGCAGGTGGTCTCGGGCTTTCACTAACGAAAGAGCTCAAGCAAAAGTTCAACGACAGCACTATTATCGCAGTATCGCGTCAGCCAATTAACCAACGCGTTGCCGGTGTACACTACACGACGATAGAGAATTACACCGCTGAGCCCCTAGAACAGTGGGTGACTGAATTTAACCAGCGCGGTGAAGTGCTCGAGGGCGTTGTTTCGACGGTCGGCATGCTGCATGACGATGATACGTTCCCAGAAAAGCAACTCGACGATTTAAATGAAGCAAACTTGAGCAAGCTCTTTAGCGTTAACGCAGTGATGCCGTTAATGATTCTAAAGGCGTGTAAACCACTGCTGGATAAAAAGAAGAGTCGCTTTTTTGTTCAACTTTCAGCGAAAGTAGGCAGCATTGAGGATAATTATTTAGGCGGTTGGTACAGCTACCGTGCCAGTAAAGCGGCGTTAAACATGTTGCTCAAAACGGCATCAATTGAACTTAAACGCTCACACAAATCCTTTGTGGTTGCTGCAATTCATCCAGGCACGACAGATACCGGCCTGTCGAAACCATTTCAAAAGCGCGTGCCCGAAGACAAACTTTATTCGCCTGAGCGTTCAGCCGAACGCATCGTTAAGGTGATACAAGGGCTGAAGGCTGAAGACTCAGGTGGTTTATTTCACTGGGATGGCAAACGACTGCCCTATTAAGACTTGTATTCATTGTGCAACCAATGCATTAATATGAGGTGGTACGGGGGGATTTCATTTATCTCGACAGGGGGTTTTATGCGTTACATTTTAGCTGTTTTGATTCCACCGCTCGCGGTGTTGACGACAGGACGGATCTTTCAATTCTTATTTAACGTGATACTCACAGCTTTAGGCATTGTGCTATTTGTTTTTTCATTTGGCGCTTTAGGCTTAGTTTATATCCTTGCGATCATTCACGCGATTTTGGTCGTACGTAGTTACAACCAAGATAAACGAGATGAACGATTGGTTCGCGCCGTAAGGGGAGACTAATGAAAAAGCTGGGGTTAAGTATTTTCACGTTGTTGTTCTTAGTGGGCTGCCAAAGTGCCTATTATGGAGCGATGGAGAAATTGGGCATCGAGAAGCGCGATATTTTGGTCGATCGTGTTGACGACGCTAAAGATGCGCAAAGCGATGCTCAAGAAGAGTTTAAATCGGCTCTCGAACGCCTAGATGCGCTGCTGCAGTTTGACGGTGGTGAACTTGAAGAACGCTACAACGCACTGCGTGACGATTATGAGGCGAGTAAATCCGCCGCTGAGCGTGTTAACGAACGTATCGAAGAAGTCGACGATGTGGCTCAAGATTTGTTTGATGAATGGAGCGAAGAGCTAGAGCTATACAGTAACGATGCCATGCGCCGCGAGAGTGAGCGACGTCTGCGAGAGACAGAGCGTCATTATGGTGAGCTCATTCGTGTGATGGAACGGGCCGCCGGAAAGATGGACCCTGTTTTACAAAAGATGCAAGACAATGTGTTGTATCTCAAACACAACCTGAACGCGCGCGCTATCGACGCAATTCGCGGTGAATTTAGTCGTTTACAGACCGATATCTCGGACCTAATTGATGAGATGGAGTCTGCCATTGATGAGTCTAATCGCTTTATTGAAAGCATGAACAGCGGTGCTTAACCCACTATTACAGGAGTTTTCATGAGTATTTTGTTTATCGGCGGCAGTCGTCGTAAAGAGTCAATTAATGCAAAATTAAAGCATCGCTTGGTACAGGTTGCCGAAAAGCATACGTTTGATTTTGAGTTACTCGATGCCGATGCGTTAGATGCGCCTATCTACCACGGTGATCACGAGCAGGCAGAAGGTGTTCCTAAGGCAATGCAACAGCTGGCAAAGGCCGTTGCCGCGGCTGATAAAGTGGTGCTTGTCAGCCCTGAATATAACGCCTCTGTTTCGCCACTGATTAAAAATGCGATTGATTGGACTTCGCGTGTTGACGGTCAGGTGTGGAAAGGCAAGAAAGTATTACTTGCAGCTGCTTCGCCGGGTGGCCTAGGCGGTATCCGTGGACTCAGCCATTTACGCGACATCTTGGGTAATGTTCAGGCGTGGACGGCTCCTCTTTTTGCCTGCTGTCCTAATGCCAATGATGAGACCATCGCGGCAATGGATGACGATTTTTTATCGACTTTCCTTAGTCAGGGTGACTGATGAGTCTCTCGGACATCCTGGTGTTTGAACACATGGCGCCCTTCACTTGGAAGGGCATTGCCACTGCGATTGCCAGTGGTGCCATCGTAGGGCTTGAGCGGCAAATTCGTGGTAAACCTGTCGGTATTCGAACTTCAGCACTAATCACACTGGGTACCTACGTATTCTTAGTAAGTGCCAAACTGGTGATGAATGATCATACCGATGCGTCGCGCATTATTGGGCAAGTGATCACGGGCATTGGCTTTCTTGGTGCTGGCGTGATGCTCGCTAAAGATGGCGTGGTGGTCGGCGTCACATCAGCGGCTACCATCTGGATGCTAGCAGCAATCGGCGTTGTTGCTGGGCTAGGATTATACCCGACAGCTTTCGCTTTGGCTCTGATCGTGGTGGTGGTGTTAGTGGGCGTGGACTTGCTAGAGGAGAGTTTTCAGTCGCTTACGCGCGGCGTTCATCAGAAGTACGATGGCTGGCGTAAGCGCCGCGCAGATAGTAACGAACCTTAAGCTTTTAAGCCGTTCATATACGTATTTATGGCTGCTTCACCATACTCGACAAGTGGGAAGTAGCCATCATCCATTAACCAGTTGTAAATCAACCCATCGACTAAGCCGAATAACCCGATAACCGCAATACGTGGGCTCACTTTGGGGGGTAATTGCCCCTCGTTAATTGCTTTCTCGAATAACGCTTCGACATCACAGATACAGTCATTGCGGCCACTTAAATGGCGTAATTTGATTGGATTGACTTCGTCAATGTATTCGCACTTATGCATGAGAATGTTTGCCAATGCCTGCACCCGTGGATCGGTGGCAACACGGTTTAAAAACTCATTAGTACGCTCTTGGATTTCGACAAGGGCATCGAACTCAGGTTGTTGTGCAATTTGCTCGCGCATTTCATCAATGGGCAAACGAACACGCTCCATTAATGACTCAATCAACGCCATTTTATTACTAAAATGGTGATAAATAGCGCCTCGAGTGACACCCGCAGCCTCGGCGACCTGTGCCATTGACGTATGGGTGACACCTCGCTCACTAAATACACGCTCTGCCGCATCGAGCAGCTGTGAGCGAGTCGCGAGCGCATCTTCTTTTGTACGCCTAACCAAATTACACCTCATCAAATTAGAATACCGTCTAATTATAGCGATTTTCTGCTTATCATGCATTATTGTATGTATATTTTATATACATGTTCGTATTTGACAACTGAGTCATTTCGATAGACTCTGAAAGGGCATTTGGAGCAGAACAAGTCTAGTCACGGCGATGTTGCGTATAACTCATATGTATACATTAATGGACAAGCAAGGAGACAGTGCATGAAAAACGAGATCGATTTTCGTCTTATTTTAGATGCTTATGAAAAGATCCATGAGCATGGCGAGGCAAAGCAAGGCAAGCACGTCCTTGATGGTATTACTGCGTATACTGACCATGATGGTTACACCGTATTTTTGGAAGGCCACGGCGTAAAGCTGACGTTAGAGTTTCATAACAAATACCGTCTAGATTACGACAATGGCAAGCAGTTCGACCAATTCATTCGTGCGCTTAAAAATATCAGTGAAGGCTACGAAACCCCAGGTTTGGAGCGTGGATGAGTAATAAGTCGTATACCGTTTTAGAAGAAGTCGCTCATGCGCTAACGCATGGCATAGGCGCGGTACTGAGCATCGTTGGGTTGGTGGTGATGCTGGTTTGGTCTGTCGCCTACGGCGATACTTGGCATGTGGTGGCAGCGAGTATTTATGGGGCTAGCCTCATTCTGCTGTACACGGCCTCAACGTTGTATCACGCTTTTCCATGGCCGCGTATCAAAGCTGTATTCCAACAGTTAGACCACGCCGCTATATTTGTACTTATCGCGGGCACCTACACACCCTTTGCGCTGATTAATTTGCGAGGACCTTGGGGTTGGTCATTGCTTGGTGTGGTCTGGGGAATCGCATTATTCGGCGTGATTCTAGAGCTCGTTGTGAAGAATCCACCGAAGTGGTTGTCTTTGACGTTGTATCTTGGCCTCGGCTGGATGGCGTTGGTGGCAATTAAGCCGATGCTCGACAACGTTGACACAGGCGGGTTACTACTGTTGCTTGCAGGTGGTCTTGCATACACCTTGGGTGTGATATTTTACGTGCGCAAGCAGATGCCTTATCACCATGCGATTTGGCACTTATTTGTGCTAGCGGGGAGCATTCTACACTTTTTCTCGATTTTCTATTATGTGTTGCCGCAGCCTGACCTTTTGGCAGCGCAATGATTAATTATCGCGCATAAAAAAACCCGCCGGTTGGCGGGTTTTTTGTATCTCATCACGCAGCGACTTAGCTTTTCGGTTCGCGACTCGCGCGCTTACGCTCGTTTTCAGTCAGCATACGCTTACGAATACGGATTGACACCGGCGTCACCTCAACCAATTCGTCATCGTTAATGAACTCAAGCGCTTGCTCAAGTGTATAACGGATCGGTGGGCTCAAGGTTTGTGCGTCGTCAGTACCTGAAGCACGTACGTTAGTCAGCTGCTTACCTTTCAAACAGTTAACCGTCAGGTCATTTGAACGGTTATGAATACCGATGATTTGACCTTCGTATACTTCGTCACCGTGTGATGCGAACAACTTACCACGCTCTTGCAAGTTGAACAGCGCATAAGTCAGTGCTTTACCCTGTGCGTTTGAAATCAATACGCCGTTCACACGTTGACCGATAGTACCGCCTTTATGTGGGCCGTAGTGATCAAAAGTGTGGTACATCAAACCGGTACCTGAAGTCAGGGTCATGAATTCGGTTTGGAAACCAATCAAGCCACGGCTAGGTACTTCAAAGTCGATACGTACACGGCCTTTACCATCTGGGTTCATGTCAGTCATCTCGGCTTTACGTAAGCCAAGTTTTTCCATGACAGCACCTTGGTGTTGGTCTTCGATATCAACCGTCAGTGTTTCGTACGGTTCCATTTTCTGGCCGTCTTCATGCTTGATGATAACTTCTGGACGCGATACTGCGAGTTCGAAGCCTTCACGACGCATGTTTTCGATTAAAACACCCAAGTGTAATTCACCACGACCTGATACACGGAACTTATCCGGGTTATCGGTTTCTTCAACGCGTAGTGCAACGTTGTGAACCAGTTCTTGTTGTAAACGCTCAAGGATCTGGCGAGAGGTTACGAACTTACCTTCTTTACCCGCGAACGGTGACGTGTTGACTTGGAAAGTCATGGTCACTGTTGGTTCGTCAACCGTCAATGGCTTAAGCGGGTTGGGTTTACCCACCGCGCATACTGTGTCAGAGATTTTTAATTCACCTAAACCCGTAATCGCACAGATATCACCTGCGTGCGCAGCTTGCGCATCGATACGGTCTAAACCAAGGTAGTTAAATACCTGGCCAACTTTACCATTGCGTGTTTCGCCGTCGGCGCCCACGATAGTCACTTGTTGGTTAACCTTAACGCTACCTTGAGTAACACGGCCGATACCGATAACACCTAAGTAGCTTGAGTAGTCCAACTGAGAAATCTGCATTTGCAGATCGCCTTCAGGATCCGCATCTGGATGACTGACTTGGTCAACGATAGTTTCGAACAATGGCGTCATATCGCCGCCCGATTGTTCTGCGTCCAAACTTGCCCAACCGTTCAATGCTGATGCATAAATAACAGGGAAGTCCAACTGCTCATCGGTCGCGCCAAGGTTGTCGAACAAATCAAACACTTGATCCATAACCCAGTCAGGACGTGCGCCTGGACGGTCAATTTTATTAATAACGACGATTGGATTAAGTCCGTGAGCAAACGCTTTTTGCGTTACAAAGCGTGTTTGCGGCATTGGACCATCAACAGCGTCAACGAGAAGCAAAACTGAGTCAGCCATTGACATGACACGCTCAACCTCACCACCGAAATCGGCGTGGCCAGGGGTATCTAGAATGTTGATGCGGTAGTCTTGCCAGTTGATCGCTGTGTTTTTAGCGAGGATGGTAATACCGCGCTCTTTTTCTAGATCGTTTGAGTCCATGATGCGCTCTTCAAGCTCACCACGGCTTTCTAACGTGCCAGATTGTTGAAGCAGCTTGTCGACCAATGTGGTTTTACCATGGTCAACGTGCGCAATAATCGCAATGTTGCGAAGTTTATTAATATCAAATGCCTGAGTTGTCATTAAGAACAGCCTATTGATGTCGGAAAGTGAACAACGTTGTCTAAACCGACAAGGGGTTGATGAAAATAGCGGCGTATTCTACCTGTTTGCTAACGATATAAAAAGGGGCTGTTGAATTTTTCATCAGAATGACATGAATCAATAGGAATTAATGCTTATTTGCACCAAAATAGTCTACAATGATCCAAATTGGTGCAATTTTGAGTTGCTTTCAACGTTCAAACGAGACTCCAATTTATTAAAAAACTTTAAAAACAATGGGTTATATATTTGGCACGTGGATTGCAATCCAATATGCATCCTAAGAGGTACACAACAATAGCTGTATAAAACTGGATTTAATCAGTTATTGATATATGTTTATTTTGACTTTTGATATTCAAGATTCCGCTGGAGGAAAACATGTCAGCAAGTAAGATTTTCGACGCCATTAAAGAGCATGACGTCAAATTCGTCGACTTACGCTTTACCGATACAAAGGGTAAAGAACAGCACGTCACAATCCCGGTGTCGCAAATCGACGACGACTTCTTTGAAGAAGGTAAGATGTTTGACGGTTCATCAATCGCTGGCTGGAAAGGTATTAACGAGTCAGACATGGTGTTGATGCCAGACGCAGAGTCGTTGGTACTCGATCCGTTCACCGACGAAATGACACTGAACGTACGGTGTGACATTTTAGAACCCGATACCATGCAAGGCTATAGCCGCGATCCTCGTTCTATCGCGAAACGCGCAGAAGAGTTCTTGCAAGCATCAGGCGTAGCTGACAGCGCATTCTTTGGCCCTGAGCCAGAGTTTTTCTTATTCAACGATGTTCGTTTCCACACCGACATGAGCGGCTCGTTCTACAAGATCGATGCCGAGGAAGCAAAGTGGAACTCGGGTCGTGAATATTCAGAAGGTAATTTGGCGCACCGCCCGGGCGTAAAAGGCGGTTACTTCCCAGTGCCTCCGGTTGACTCTGCGCACGATATTCGTGGCACTATGAGTTTGGTGATGGAAGACATGGGCTTGGTGGTTGAAGCGCATCACCACGAAGTAGCAACAGCGGGTCAGAACGAAGTGGCAACTCAGTTCAATAGCCTGACTAAGAAAGCCGACGAGATTCAAATCTACAAATATGTGGTGCACAACGTAGCGCATTCCTATGGCATGACCGCTACCTTTATGCCTAAGCCATTAGTGGGTGATAACGGCTCTGGTATGCATGTTCACATGTCACTTGCGAAAGATGGTCAAAACTTGTTTGCTGGCGACCAATACGCAGGCTTGAGCGAAACCGCGTTATATTACATCGGCGGTATCATTAAGCACGCACGTGCTATCAATGCGTTTACTAACCCATCGACTAACTCGTACAAACGTTTGGTACCAGGGTTTGAAGCACCGGTCATGCTGGCTTACTCAGCACGTAACCGTTCTGCATCGATTCGTATTCCATTGGTATCGAGTGCCAAAGCGCGTCGTATCGAAGTACGCTTCCC
>NZ_DEYI01000020.1:861-14112 GCF_002364475.1 Idiomarina sp. UBA3162 | reverse complement strand
ATTAGTCATTCTAATCAAGGAATGTATCCGCCCCTGATGCAGTTGCAAATCACTACATATAACCATCCGCAATATGTCCAAGATGCGATCCGAGACGGAGTCGATTACACCAATAGCCTAATCGCACATTTAGAAAGTATGGCCAATAACATAAGTGAAACTTTCGAGACCTCGCAAGAGTTCTATGATTGGATTGATGGTCGAACACAGCAAACACCCAGTGCACAATTAATCAATGCTCAAACAAGCAACTCAGGCGAGCTTTCATGCGCTGAAGACAGCTCAGAGTATAATGCAGTGAAAGCCGCACTAGGCGCAGAATTTAGGTTCAAATTACGAGAAATCATTAATGAGCAATTTGCTGAGTGGGATGATGTACCAGGAGCGTCTTTTGACGAAGTCGAGTTGACCGACCTAGGTTTAGGCATACAAGTACGCGGATTTAATGTATTTCTGACTTGGAATAATAAACAGACAAAGAAAAATCTCATTTTCGACTTTCCTCTTCCAGACGGGTTAGCCGTGGAGGGCAATGGCAGACCCTCAAGGGTCACTTTTACCCTAGACCCGTCGTCTGGTTCTCATGTTGACGTTTCGTTAAACGAGAGCTTGACTAATATTGGCAACAACTACTGGAAGGATTTAACCGATCCTGCGGTGGGGAAATCGGAGGTGTCACCGTGTGTAGAAGTTGCGTTCAAAGAAATTTTTGGATCAAACAGAGTTAATAAAACTCCTACCGGAACAAGCTCTGGAGGAGGTTATAAACCGCTTCCAGGAACAGGCGGAGACGACCGGGATAGCCAGGTGTGTGACCTCCACATTTCCGATTATAATGGCAATCCTATAATGACTATAAAAGTTCTTTGCTAAATTATAGTCCGAAAGTCACCGAGAAGTGCGTTCAATGATAAGGCCTTACCAATGCTGCTACTTCATATATGCTCATGAGATGTCTATAACTCAGTGGAGACTCAATTCTTTTTCCTCAAAATATTTAGAACTGCGTAATCAAGAGAAATCGTAATTGCCAGGAAAAGGATTGGCACAGCGATATCGAATATACTATCCAGTGCTTCTGTAGAACTGGGAGTTCCTGGAAAAAGCGAATCGAGATATTGAGTATTCGTGCGAAGGTTCTTTTAAAGGCTTGCGGAGACAGATGGTTGTATAAAATACTTTTCCGTCATCGCAGCATAAGCTATTTATTATTACTTAATTAAGGCTGCTCACTGAGCAATTCAGTCTCAAATAGTAATAGCCACCAAGTCCGTCAGGAAACCTCCAGACTTCACATGTTTGAACTATTGTATATCCGTCGCCATCGAATGCACCTGGAGACTCCTTACCGACATAAGTCCCTCCGCTTTCAGAAGGTTGGGGCAGGTAAGGTTGAATTTGGTCAAATGCTTCTTTGAGTTCTTTCAGTTCCGTTAAGATACTCGTGATGCTGCCAGGAAGAGGTACTGACATAGCTCTAAATCATGTGAGCTTATCGGCGTGAGCTTTTTGAGCTCGTCGGAGTTGGGGACGAGTGCGTACCGCAGCCGGTTGAAGTCATGCGTTTTTAATTTGCCGCTCGGCATTTCCCAGATACGAACGCCGCTCTCACCAAGCATTGCGGATCCTCATGCCACCGCAAAGCTCATCCATTAACTGCTCTTTGCGCACCGGCTTTTTGCCTACCAATCCTGGATTAGGCCCCTAAATCGACACCTTAAATCCGCTGATTGGTTTTTTGAGCAATTTGAAAGCAACGTCCAACCGAAGCGTTTCCGTTGTCGGCTGCTTTCATAATGCCTTTAAAAGCTTGTTTTGAAATCAGTTTGAAGTTCCCTATTTCAGGGTAACGAACTCTTCCGCGCTGGTCGGATGCAGCGCCACGGTTGAGTCAAGATCGGCTTTAGTTGCGCCCATCTTCATCGCGGTCGCGAAGCCTTGTAAAATTTCGTCCATGCCTTCACCAATACCGTGAATACCGACGACGCGCTCTTCTTTTCCGTAGCACACAATTTTGAAGTAGCTGAGTGCGCGGTGTGGCGTGACGGCGTTGTACATCGCAGCAAAAGAAGAGGTATACACTTTGATATTGCTCTTACCGTATTTCACGATAGCATCTTCTTCACTTAAGCCTACGGTACCGATAGTTGGGTGGCTGAATACCACGGTTGGAATATTCTCATAATCCATGTGAGCATTCGGCATATCATTAAACAAACGTTCAGCCAGCTGGCGACCCGCTTTAATGGCGACGGGTGTAAGTGCAGTAGCACCAGTATTGTCGCCTACAGCATAAATGCCTTGTACACTGGTGTTTTGAAACTTGTCGACTTTAATAAAGCCCTGCGCGTCAAGTTCAACACCGGTCGCTTCAAGGTTTATCTTATCGGTTGCTGGGACACGACCAATTGCCCACACGAGGCAGTCGACATCCTTCATTGTTTCGCCGTTTTCAAAGTGCAAGGTGAGCGTACCGTTTTGCTCTTTAACTACCTCTTTAACCACGGTTTCTGTATGCAAGGTAGGCCCGTCTTGCTCCATACGCTCTAAAAGACCATCGGTGATGTAACGGTCGAACGAGCGCAGTGGACGATCGCGACGCACGAGTAAGTGCGTGTCGGTGCCTAGCGCGTGAAAAACGCCTGCAATCTCAACGGCAATATAGCCTGCACCTACCACCGCGGCCTTTTTAGGTTGCTCTGTTAAAGCAAAAAAACCATCTGAATCGATACCGTGTTCGGCACCCGGTACGTCAGGTATCATCGGTCGACCGCCAGTAGCGATGGTAATGTGGTCAGCGGTAATTTTCTCACCGTTAACTTCGACGGTGCGATGGTCGACGAATTTGGCAAAACCTTCGATAAATTCAACGCCATTACCTTGGAAACCACGATGGTAGCCGCCGTGAATACGTTCAATGTAAGCTTCACGGTTTTTTACCATGGTGCCCCAATCAAAACCTTTCTGATCAAGGTCGAAGCCATAGGCGGAAGAATACTTGACTGCTTCGGCTATATGAGCGCCATACCACATGACTTTTTTCGGTACACAACCGACGTTAACGCAGGTGCCACCCACTGCATTGGCTTCTATAACAGCGGCTTTTGCGCCGCGAATGGCCGCGCGGTTGGCTGAGGCGATACCGCCACTGCCCGCACCGATAGCTAAATAGTCATAATGTCTGCTCATGAAAATCGACTCCTCAAATCAAAGATGCGCATATGATGAGTAAAAACCCCGTATCATGCAACGAAGATACGGGGCTTTTAAGTGGTTAATACCGATTAACTTAATCGGAAGATCAGTTAGCGAGCGCCTGCAGGCAGGTTCTCCTTCAGGAACTCAGTCATCATAGTTCGAAGGTGGAGCGTGGTGCCTTCGCCTTCATAAAGGCCGTGTGAACGATTGGGATAAGCGAAGAATTCAAACTGCTTATTGTATTTAATCAATTCGTTGACTAAGCGTTCACTGCCTTGGAAGTGGACGTTATCGTCGCCCGTACCATGAATCAGTAATAAATCACCCTCGAGATTTTTGGCGTGAGTGATGGCTGAAGTTTCTTTATAACGCTCAGCCGATTCTGGCAACAGACCTGAGTAACGCTCTTGGTAAATGGTGTCATATAACGTTAAGTCTGGTACCGGGGCGAGCGCCATACCCATGTCATAGGCTTCAGGATAACGGAAAAGAGCGTTCAGTGTTTGTGAACCGCCGCCGCTGTGACCCCAAATACCTACACGATCGGTATCGATGTAGTCCCAACGTTTTGCCATTTCTTGCAGCGCGTCGTACTGATCGCGAACAGTCACAACACCTAGGTTCTTGTAGATCGAACGGCGCCAGTCAAAGCCACGCGGTGACTTCGTTCCGCGGTTATCAATTGAAGCTACGATATAGCCTTGTTGGGTTAGCATCGTGTTCCAAAGGTATAACCAACCACCCCAACGATTGGCAACTGTTTGACCCCATGGTTCGCCATAGACATAGAATAAAATAGGATATTCTTTGTTCGGGTCAAAGTCGGTTGGGCGCATGATGTAGCCATCTAACTCCAGTCCATCACGTGCAGTGACGCGGAAGAACTCGAGCGGTTTGTGGTTAAGCGCATCAACGGCTTGTTGCGCTTCATCATTAGCGACAACCGTACGAATCACTTTGTGATCGGGTAGGCTGACCATGTCAGTCACAGGCACATGGTTGACGTCGCTGTAGGTGTGCTCTGCATATTTTGCATCCTGTGAAACACTATAACTGTGTGTACCAGGTTGGGCAGGCGTTAATCGCTCCAATACACCACTTCCATCCAGTTTGGCACGGAATAAATAGCGCTCGAGTGGGGTTTCAGGTGATGCAATAAAGTAAACCCAGCCGTCGTTTTCATTAATACGCAATACTTCGACCACGTCCCAGTTGCCGCGAGTAATGGTGGTCATCTTGCCAGTATCACGTTCAACACGGTAGATGTGACGATAACCCGAGCGTTCGCTTAGCCAAGTGAATGACTTACCATTATCGAGGAACTTCACGTCATCAACGTATTCAGCCCAAGAGTCCGTTGTTTCACTTAATAACTTTTGACTGCGTCCATCGTCAATGTCGCTCAAGTAAACACGATTGACGTCTTGTTTACGCGTGAGTTGTTGAATTAACAGTTGGCTTGAATTACCAGCCCAGTTCATGCGCACGAGGTAGTGCATGCGTGGGTCGCCAGGCAGCTGCATCCAAGTGGTGTCGCCACCGTCAGCTGGCATCACGCCAATACGCATGGCGGCATTCGTTTCACCCACTTTAGGATAGGGGAACTGCTTTAGCGTTGGATAAAGCGAGTCGGTGTTATTGATCATCGTAAAGGTCGGTGTGCCTTCGGTGTCCAACTGCCAATATGCTATATGCTGACCATCAGGACTCCAGCGGAAACCATCACGCAAGAAGAATTCTTCTTCGTTGACCCAGTCAAAGGTACCGTTAACGATGGTGTCGCTACCATCATTAGTTAACGCTTGAATGGTAAAAGAACCTAAATCTTGTACGTAAATGTTGTTCTGCATTACGTAAGCGACTTTAGTACCTTGTGGATTAAACTTCGCAAACTGAAGCGTCGACTCAGGCGCATCACCGCCTAATTGACGCAATTCACCCGTTGTACGATTCAACACCCAATAGTCGCCTAATGTATGCGTACGCCAACTGCGCTTGGTATTAGTAAAAATTAATACTTTATTGCCGTCGTTAGACCACTGGTAATCTGCGATTTCAAGCGCGTGATCCCAACCTTCTGGTGTGAGTGCTTGCGCCGATACCATAATATCGCGCGCATTGGTTTCGGGATGGTAACGGACAATGTCGCGGCCTTTAACTTGTTCTGACGACTCCAAGGTTGTGTAACCTGAACCATCTTCCAACCAACGTGTAGGTGCAGGACGCTTTACACGAAATTTATCACTGGCAAAAATTTCTTGTAAAGAGAGCTGTCCTTCGGTGCTTTGAGCCGTTTGAGTTGTGTTTTCAGAGGTCGAACCCGTTGTTAATGTCGAGCAACCCGATAGTGTCAATAATGTTGCGAAACTAGCAAGCGTAAGTCCGCGAGCTAAGGGCTTTAACGCTCCTAGCCGAGAATAAGTGCGATTCATACGTGTTTTCCACCTTGTTTTTTTAGACCTCAAAAGCATACCTCAAGCAGGTAAGAAAATCAGTGTTTATGGTTGAAGATTGGACAAACCGCCCAATATAAGAGGTAAATCAAAAACTTTTTTAAGGGATACGTCGTGATGTCAAACCCGCTAATTGAAGTGGCCGATAGCCATAACGCTTTACCAAAGTTCTCGGCAATAAAGCCTGAACATGTTGAACCTGCGGTCGAACAGGTCATTAATGACGCTAAAGGAGCTATTGATGAGGTACTGGCGGCTAATCAATATACATGGAAAGATTTAGTAGAACCTCTGCAAAAAGCCGATGAGCGTATTCAAAAGGTATGGGCACCGGTATCACACTTAAACTCAGTAATGAGTGAGCCAGAGCTACGGGCAGCGCATGATGCGTGTTTAGCCAAGTTATCCGAGTACGCAACCTATGTAGGGCAACATCAAGGGTTGTTTGCGGCCTATCAAGCGCTCTCGGAAAGCCAAGAGTTTGCATCGCTCTCTATTGCTCAACAAAAGCTTATCAATGACACGTTGCGTGACTTTAAACTGTCGGGGGTTGACTTACCTGACAGCAAGAAAAAGCGCTATGCTGAAATTACCAGTCGGCTGTCGGAACTCTCATCTACGTTCAGCAACAACCTATTAGACGCGACGCATGCCTGGCACTATCAAGTAACCGACGAAGCGCAGTTAAAAGGTCTACCTGACAGCGCGATTGAGGCAGCAAAAGAGGCGGCGCAGGACGCAGAAAAAGAAGGCTGGTTGTTTACTCTCGATATTCCGAGTTATCTGCCAGTCATGTTATATGCCGACGATACAGATTTTCGTAAAGCGATGTACCAAGCGTTTGTGACCCGTGCCTCGGATGTCGGTCCAAACGCAGGCGAGTACGATAATTCCGAAGTCATGAATGAAACCTTGGCGCTGCGTCACGAGCTGGCCAACTTACTTGGGTTTGATGATTATGCGCAGATGTCGTTAGCGACCAAAATGGCAGAGTCACCGAGTCAAGTATTGTCATTTTTGAATGACTTAGCTGAACGTTCTACAGAGCAAGCGAAAGCCGATTATCAAGCTATTGAGGACTTTGCTAAAGCGCAGTCAGTGGAGTCACTTGATGCTTGGGATGTACCCTATTACAGCGAGCAATTGAAGCAATCTGAATATGCTGTATCCGATGAACAACTGAAACCCTACTTTCCTGAACACAAGGTGGTAGCAGGCTTGTTTAGCGTGGTGAATCGTCTGTTTGGTATTCGCATTAGTGAACGAACCGACGTAGAGACTTATCACCCAACGGTTCGTTTTTACGAAATTAAGGATGCTGAGGACGAGGTCCGCGGTTACTTTTATATGGATTTATATGCGCGTGCGGGTAAGCGAGGTGGTGCATGGATGGCAGATTTTGTCGGCCGCAGCCGTACCAGCGACGGCTTACTTCAGCACCCAGTGGCATTTTTGACTTGCAACTTTAGTAAGCCCGTCGGCGACAAACCTGCATTATTTACCCACGATGAGGTACTAACGCTATTCCATGAATTTGGTCATGGGTTGCACCATATGTTGACGCAAGTCGATACTGCCGGGGTCTCGGGGATTGACGGGGTAGAATGGGATGCTGTCGAGTTACCCAGTCAGTTTTTGGAAAATTGGTGTTGGGAACCTGAAGCATTGGCAGATATTTCCGGGCACTATGAAACAGGCGAACCACTGCCGCAGACATTGTTAGACAATATGTTGGCAGCACGTAATTTTCAGTCGGCGATGCAAATGGTTAGGCAGCTCGAATTCTCTTTGTTCGATATGAAATTACATAGTGAGTTTGATGCTGACAAAGGAGCAGACATTGCGGGTGTACTAAACCAAGTTCGTGAACAGGTGGCTGTGCGCATGCCCCCTGAATACAATCGTTTCCAGCATAGTTTTGGGCATATTTTTGCAGGCGGTTATGCCGCGGGGTATTACAGTTATAAATGGGCTGAAGTACTCTCGGCTGATGCATTTGCGAAATTCGAAGAAGAAGGCATTTTCAATCAAACTACCGGTCGCGCGTTTTTGCACGCGATTCTCGAGCGAGGTGGAAGTCAACCGGCTGCCGAATTGTTCAAAGAGTTTCGCGAGCGTGAACCTGAGATAAACGCATTGCTGCGTCACAGTGGCATTGCAAGCTAAGCTAGCACTAAGCGTGGGTGGCTAACACCCACTTGACTATTAGCATTATTACGACAACCATCACGGCCGCCAGAATAATACCGACAACAATAAAAGGGATAGGACTCTTTTTGTTAAAGTCTCGCTGGCGGTTTTTATCAGTTTGAACACCAAAAAATGCAGCAATGACACTCAGCAGTGTTTGCAAGATTGAAGATTGGCTCACCAATAACGGGCTCATTAATAGAACAGGCATCGTCTATCGATTAGAGCGATGTTTGGCCGTTATAACCTGAACTTTGCTGCGAGGTACGTTCATCCGAAGAACTAAACAGCAACTCGATCAAATCGAAGAAATGGAACTGAGTTGAACGGCTTTCGCCCTTAAACCAATTCGTCCATGTGACTTGAGCACTGGGCGCTTGGCATTGGTCGCTCGACTGCTTTAACTCGGAAGCATCAAGTAACACTTCACATCGTTGCGTTGAATTTGCGGCTTGCTTGCTGACAAAAGCAGGACCTTGGCTCAGTGCGAGTGCAGCTGATGCCGTGAGTATCACGCCGGCAGCAGCGGCTGCATATTTAGCGGATGTTTTCATGGTCTTTACCTTTATCATTAACAATTCTGATTAATTTATCAGCGAATTGCTAAAAATGCTAGTCGAGATTACGAATTTTTTTGTCATCTTTTCGGTGCTATAATGCGCGCACTTTTTGAAACGGAGACGACCCATGCAGCCGTTGATTGCACCCTCTATTCTATCCGCCGATTTCGCTCGTCTTGGCGAGGAAGTGAATAATGTTTTAGCTGCCGGCGCAGATGTTATTCATTTTGATGTGATGGATAACCATTATGTACCGAATTTGACGATTGGTCCGATGGTTTGTAAGGCACTACGTGACTACGGTGTCACAGCGCCGATCGACGTGCACTTGATGGTAAAGCCAGTGGATCGCATCGTTCCCGATTTTGCAGCAGCTGGGGCGTCGATTATTTCGTTTCATCCTGAAGCGTCGGAGCATGTCGATCGCACTATTCAAACAATCAAGGAGCATGGTTGTCAGGCTGGGCTGGTATTTAATCCTGCAACGCCTTTGCACTATCTTGATTATGTGATGGATAAAGTGGATCTCATTTTATTAATGTCGGTGAATCCTGGCTTTGGTGGGCAGAAGTTCATTCCGAGTACCTTAGATAAGTTACGTCAAGTGCGCGAACGCATCGACGCGAGCGGTCGTGATATTCGTCTTGAGGTGGATGGCGGTGTGAATTGCGACAACATTGGTGAAATTGCTAAAGCGGGAGCTGATATGTTTGTGGCCGGCTCCGCTATTTTTAATGCCGATGACTATGCTGAGGTCATTCGCACCATGAAGCAAAATATTAAAGCGAATCAAATTACTTAGTTAGGAAGCGAATAAAGATGTCTAAACCTATCGTATTAAGCGGCTGTCAGCCTTCAGGTCAATTATCAATTGGTAATTATATTGGCGCATTGCGTCAGTGGGTCAATATGCAAGCGACTCACGACTGTAAGTTTATGCTGGTTGATTTGCACGCTATCACTGTGCGGCAAGAGCCTGAAAAATTGCAAGAGGCGACCCTCGATGGTTTGGCATTGTATTTAGCCTGTGGCCTTGATCCTGAACAAAGCACCGTATTCATTCAGTCGCACGTTCCTGAGCACGCACAATTGGCGTGGATCTTGAATTGCTACACGCAAATGGGTGAACTGAATCGTATGACGCAGTTTAAAGATAAGTCTCAACGTCATGCCAATAACATCAACGCGGGTCTTTTCACATATCCGGCATTGATGGCTGCTGATATCTTGCTTTATCAAGCCAATGAAGTGCCCGTTGGCGATGACCAAAAGCAGCATTTAGAGCTGGCGCGTAATGTCGCGGAACGTTTCAATAATTTGTACGGCGATGTTTTCAAAATTCCAGAACCCATGATCCCTAAAGTCGGCGCGCGTGTTATGTCATTGCAGGATCCGACGAAAAAAATGTCGAAGTCAGATGACAACCCTAATAATTACGTGGGGCTGTTGGAAGAGCCGAAGAAAATCCTCAAAAAGATTAAAAAGGCGGTCACTGACTCGGATGAACAAGCACGTATTTACTTCGATCAGCAAGAAAAGCCAGGCGTGTCGAATTTGCTGAGTATTATGTCGGCTGCCACAGGGCGCAGTATCGATGAGCTTGTTCCCGAGTATGAAGATAAAATGTATGGTCACCTTAAAAAAGACGTCGCTGAATCGGTGGTAGCGATGTTAGAGCCTATTCAACAGCGTTACCACGAAATGCGTAATGATCGTGAGTTCTTGAACCAGGTGATGAAAAAAGGTGCCGATAAAGCACGTGAAGCCGCCCATCAAACGTTAGCTGATGTATATAAAGCCGTTGGCTTTGTTCAGTACCCAGGTCAGTGAGGTGATAGCGCGTGATCGCGTTAATCGATAACTATGACTCGTTTACCCATAACTTAGCGCGCTATTTTGAAGAGCTTGGAGAAGCTGTTTGGGTGGTGCGTAACGATGCTATCTCAATAACCGATCTTCTAGCACGTCAGCCGCGCGCTTTAGTTATATCGCCGGGACCGTGTAGCCCTAACGAGTCGGGCGTGTCACTGGCTGCAATCGAGGCGTGTGCGGAGCACATGCCGATATTGGGGGTGTGCCTTGGGCATCAAGCGATTGCGCAAGTTTGGGGCGCTCAGGTAGTGAGAGCTCCGCGGGTCATGCACGGTAAAGTGTCTAAAGTCTGTCATGACGGAAAGGGGCTTTATCACGGACTCTCCTCGCCCATTGAAGTAACGCGCTACCATTCACTGATTGTCGCTCAAGAAACGCTTCCAGAGTCGTTCATTGTTGATGCTTGGGTAGAGTCTGAGGAATTTGGTACCGAAGTGATGGGCATGCGCCACAAAGAGCTTCCCATTTTTGGCGTTCAGTTTCATCCTGAGTCAGTGCTAACCCAATCTGGCCACGCCCTGATAGACAACTTTTTAACTACCCTTAATCCGTAACATGATATATTTACTAATTACTAAGTGTCTGTTCAAATTACGCATCTTATAAACAAGGGTATACCGCTAAATGTTTGATTTTTTTGCTGTATCGACCGAAGGTGGAAGCAAAGACCCCGCATTTCGTCTTGAGAAGCGCTTTATCAATTATCTAATTAGCTTTCCGTTTGCGCGCAAAAGCAGAGATAAAGCCGACGGCGTTGACAACGAAGTTCAAGAACAAAAGCGTCGGTTACTTCAGGTCGAGCAAATTAATTATGATGAACGTGAACGCCTTGCTAGAGCGCGTCAGCGCTATCAAGATCGTATCTCTGACGAACTCCATGAAAACATTTATCGACGTATCTTAGAACAATTGGATGATCGCGATTTCGTACGTGAAAAGCTCATCCCTTTGCCGGATAGGTTACCTGATCTCCTCGATATTCTGAGTACCAAGGCCGCCTCTATGCGGCGTATCGAGGATACTGTACAAGGCATGGATTGGTTCCATAACGGGGTATTGAAAACCGTTAATCAACCGCCATTTATTGACCAGCGTCGTAAGGGTAACAAAGTTAAACTCGAAAACTTGCGCACGGCGATGAGTTTCATGGGAAGCGAAAACCTTCGCTTACTCACCCCAGCTTATATCATGCAACATTGGCTCCCGCCTTCGACTCAGCCGTTTACTTTGTTTCGAAGAAAAGTCTGGGAACATTGCTTAGGTACCGCAATTATTGCTCAAGCCATTGCAGAGACTCGAAAATTAAAAGATCCCGTGCTTGCGTACACGCTTGGTATGTTTCATGAGCTCGGCAAAGTTGCCTTAACGAAGCTGTATTTACGCGTCTTTGATGATGTGCAGCGTGAAATGGCGATGGAATCGATTAACGATAGCAGCCCTGACCGCCATAGTGCATTGGTGAATATTACCCCCGATGAGCGCTTCTTGCGAAACTTAATGCTAGAGCAGGATAAACGTGTGAGCTATATCGTGTCGGAGGGGTGGGGGTTACAACGAGTGCCGATCAGTCAGCATTTGCAGAACTTTCACCAAGCCAGCAGTAAAGCGGAGTTTGACTCTGAGTATGCAAAAATATTGGCGCAAGCCAATGCATTTTGTGAGTTCCGTATGTTGAGAGAAGTCGAGTTGGCGACGGTTGAGGAAGGTTCTCATTTACTCAAGCGTTACGATGTCGATGCGGGTCTCGTTGCTGAGCTAAACACATTGAACTTAAAACGCCCTAAGTTCAACGTACCCGAGTAATAGCGCTAAACAGCTAAATCAAGATCGATCATTAGGTACCGTTTTAATTGCTGTTTTACGAATGCTTCGTCGTCGGTGAATGCAACACCGACGGCTAATTCTTGTCCCGTTTTACGTTGGTTTTTCACATCGCCCCGCAAAATAGGTTCGCTATTACCCTGTGAATAGTGTAAGTGCAAATTGATGGCTTGTTCTTTAAGTGCGGTTTGCTTATCACTGACATTAAATAACAGGCGACAACCCGACATTGATACATCGACCATCACACCATTAGCTGCTAGCTGGTCATGATGTTGTGATGATAACGTGATAGGCACACGGGTTGGGAAGCGTTGTGTAGCGCGCAAATTGCGGTTTTCTATGCTTTCTGGATACGCCAAAAACATAAGTCGCACGGGGTAATTAATAATCGCCAAGATATTTGATTTAAAAGCAATGATCTCGCCTTTATCGCCCTCTACTACTGTGCGAACAATAATTGGACAGCCGTCGTACATGACATCTGCGTAACTACCGTGGGTTTTGGGGTTCGGTGAGCGAACGATAAGGTAGCGACCATGTTCACAGCCAACCAATGGCAACTTTATCCGCGGACGCGAGGCTGACTCGAATTCAATCTCGAATGTGTGTCCAACCGTTAGATGGCGTAATTGGAACCGCGAGCTTGTTTCTAATGTAAGTTCTTGTTCACTCATGGCTTCGTCGTAGTTGTTTATTTTTATTGTTAAGAACATTTTTAAGAGCGAACACTAAAAATGTCAAATGTTATAAAAAAAAGTTACATTAGAGCCGATGTAAAAAAAATTGTGCGTAATCATTCTACTTTAATGCCCAATGCATGGATAGTTATTCGCATTCTTTGCAAAACTACTGCATATAAAGCCTTTCACCCGACTAACTCAGTATTTACGCAGACAAATTGCTCAATTTTTGGCATAATATAGCCTTTAAAATCCTTCGTGATTGTTAAGTTAACTAATTCGCTGTAAGCGATAAGGAAGTGAGCAATGACAGATAATTCAGCAAAAATGGCCGTAACACGTGAGATGTTTAGTGACGTGATGGTGCCGAACTACAACCCCGCACAAATGGTGCCTGTAAAAGGTGAAGGTTCACGCGTTTGGGACCAAGCGGGAAAAGAGTATATCGATTTTGCTGGTGGTATTGCCGTTAAC
>NZ_DEYI01000020.1:0-540 GCF_002364475.1 Idiomarina sp. UBA3162 | reverse complement strand
TGGTGGTATTGCCGTTAACTGTCTAGGTCATTGTCACCCGGCAATGGTGAATGCGCTGCACGAGCAAAGCCAAAAGCTTTGGCACTTAAGTAACGTGTTTACTAACGAGCCGGCGATTCGCTTAGCTAAGAAGTTAACCGATGCAACCTTTGCCGACCGCGTTTATTACGCAAACTCAGGTGCTGAGGCCAACGAAGCCGCATTAAAACTGGCGCGTCGTTGGGCGATTGACGTGCACGGTGAACAGAAGCAAAAAATTATTGCCTTTAACAAAGGTTTCCACGGACGCACGTTCTTTACTGTCACTGTCGGCGGTCAGCCTGCTTATTCTGACGGCTTTGGTCCAAAGCCAGGTGCGATTGAACATGTACCCTACAATGATGCAGATGCATTGGCGAAACTTATCGATGACAAGACCTGTGCGGTGATGATGGAGCCGTTACAAGGCGAGGGTGGTGTCGTCCCACCAGAGCAGGACTTTGTAAAGCAAGTGCGTGAATTGTGTGACAAACACAATGCGTTATTGATTTTTGATGAAGT
>NZ_DEYI01000006.1:5652-19809 GCF_002364475.1 Idiomarina sp. UBA3162 | reverse complement strand
GCTTTTGAAGCTTTACTGTTCAACAATTTAACCAATTACTAAGTGATCGATACCAACCTCAGGCGTGACCTCGGCATCGTAATCGACGCCGTCGACGTCAAAGCCGAACAACGACAAAAACTCGTGCTTGTATCCAGCAAAGTCAGTGAGATCATACATATTTTCAGTAGAGATTTGAGCCCAAGAATTGGCGACGTTCTGCTGGATCTCAGGAATCATCTCGAGTTCGTCCATACGCAGTCGGCCCTCATCATCCAACCGCGGTTGATCCGTGTAAAGGCCTTCGGTAAAAAGACGATACAGCTGCTCAATACAGCCTTCGTGGGTATTGCTAGCTTTCATTTCTTTAAACAGCATTGCTAAATACAACGGCATGATGGGAATAGCTGAACTGGATTGGGTCACTACCGCTTTGAGCACTGACACGCGAGCGTCTCCACCTATCTCAGCAAGCTTCTCACGAATCGAGATCACCTTGTCATCAAGATCTTTTTTCGCCTGTCCGATAGTGCCATGCCAATAGAGATCCCAGGTCATCTTCTCACCAATATAGGTAAATGCTGTGGTTTTTGCCGCTGGCGCAAGCACATCAGCCTGCGCCAGCGCGTCTATCCACATCTGCCAGTCTTCCCCACCCATGACAGCAACCGTATCAGCGATTTCTTGGTCAGAAGCCGCCTCTAAACTGAATTCCTGTATCACTTCTTTGTCGGTGTTAATACCTCTCATAGTAATATCTTTGCCCACCGGTTTGAGCGTTGAATTAAACACTTCACCGGTTACTGGATGTTGACGACGTGGAGCAGCCAAGCTGTATATCACCAAATCAACTTGGCCGAGATCTTTCTTAATCGTATCTATAGTGAGCTGTTTAATTTCATCAGAAAACGCATCGCCATTAATACTGTGATATTGCAGACCCGCTTGTTCAGCTTCTTGGTGAAATGCAGCAGTATTGTACCAACCCGCAGTGCCCGTGCGTTTTTCGCTAGGCTCTTTTTCAAAACACACACCGAGCGTATGTGCACCGCTGCCAAAGGCCGCAGTAATTCGTGACGCCAACCCGTAGCCTGTTGAGCAACCGACGACCAAGACATTTTTGGGGCCATCTGCGACGGGTCCTTGTTGCCTAACAAACTCAACTTGACGGTGAACATTTTCAGCACAACCCACAGGGTGTGCGTTGGTGCAAATAAATCCACGAATTTTTGGTTTAATGATCATAGTGATTCCCTAGTTTAAATTTTTCACCATTGTACGGGTTCTAATATCAACAACATATCTTACCTGCTTGGGGCTAACTGCCACCTCCCATGCAATTGGGCGAATCAGGCGCTTGACCCTGAGCCTGCCACTCTTGTTCTGTATACGTGTGTAGCGCTAACGCGTGAATCTGGCTCAACACCTCAGCCAACACGCGATTAACGGAACGATGACGTTGAATTAACCGCTTACCTTCAAATTCATCACTCACAATGGTTACTTTAAAGTGTGACTGTGCATCAGCGCCTGCTGCGTGCATATAACTCTCGTCTTTAACATCTAATAACTTGGGTCGAAATGCACTTTTCAGTGCGTCCTCAATCATCGGCTTAATTTGACTCATTAATACGTCGCTCCTTCGTCAACTGCACTTAAGCACACGCGTTCGGATCCTGCCAAGGTGGCTACAGCCGGAAATACTTGCTCCGCGACCGCACCTGGGGATTTTGATGCAGGCATCGCTAGACGGTAGCGTGATGCGCTTACCGAACCATCAACCTGATATAAAATAAAGGGCTGTTCACCGACCACTTCATAAAGCGCTTTTAACCCTTCCTCGCGATAGGGAGGAAAAGCACTCACGTCTCCCGTCAACCGCCACCCATTGAGCTCAGACTCTGATGCGAGCAGGGCTTCATTGGTCCGGTCGCGGCAGAAGCTTACCTCAATCACCGCACGACTTAAACGCCATTCAGCATTGGGTAGCTGTTTTAAATCGAGTTGCGCAATCGGATTGTCTTGTGCTGTTGAAGATGAAGTGGACGGACTGCACGCGCTGAGCAAAAGACTACTCAACGCCATTGATAAAGAAACCAAACGAATCATCGATGCTCGGTGCACAGATACACTCCTGTCAGATATGTCTTGCAGGAGTATAGCAACTGTAGCTATAGACTTCAGCCGCATTCGAACTCAGTATGTGTCGATTCTAACTAGTTTTTAATCTGTTGTTCAATATTGTTTAAGCTTTTTAACCAGGCACGGTCAAGTGCGCGAACTAAACCAGCATAACCATCATTATTCAGGCTCACTCGCTGTTCAAAGGCGCCCCTCAATCCGGCTTTTGAACCATCGTTAAAATGCCAATAGCCTGCGACAACGGCTTCGCCTTGAGTATTGCCATAAAACTGCATCAAACTGACCTGTAGCCTATGCTCGCAGCGATCCGTGAGCTGCCGTTGAAGACTGTTTTGTAGTTGCGACGCTAAACCGCCTACCCAACGGTTGTTGCGTGCTTCGACCATCAGCAGCTCAGTTTCTTGCACCATCACGCCATCGCGTCCAATACCAGCGTCAATCGCGATCTGCCGCGCTTGCCCGTCGCAATACCCTGTGGACGGTTGATTTAAATGCGGTAACCGATAATAGTTAACATCCGCCGAAGGCGCAGCACTGCAGGCCGCCAACAGCAATACACTACTCACAGTCAACGCCATCAGTTTAATCTTTCGCTTTAGGCTCTGGATCATCTTCTGCTTCCGTATTAAATAACAATGCATTGGGCTTACGTCGTAAGGTTTCCACCAGCGGTTTTAAGTCGCGGGAGGTCGCCTCTAGGTTTTGCAATGTGCGCTCTAATTGTTCCCGACTCGATGAACCCGACTCAAAATCCGCCAAAATGCCATTCAAGCGGTTCACGGATTGCTCTAACGATTGCGGTAACGATTGCCACCCCGGTTGTTCTACAATACGTTTTACCTGTTCGGTCAACGCTTTGATCTGTTCTGCGGTGTCGTCTGTCGAAGCCATCGCTTCAGTAAACTGATTAACACTTTGATTCAGTGGTAAATTGTTTAATGTATCTAAAATTGAATTGAGCTTTTCTTCTAACCTGCTGAAGTTACTCACGATTGTCGGCATCACGGGATATCCCGCAAAGACATCTTGTTGCATCGCGTCCTCGTCGGGATAGAAACGCAAATCCACGTACAGTGTATTGGTCAAAATATTCGATGCGCGGATTGAGGCACGCAGACCTTGCTCAAAAAATCGGCTTAGATGTTGGCGCCAACGTTCTAAGTTGGTTGAGGCAACCAACCCTTCAAGACGGTCGGGCTCATAACGTATTAGCACAGGAATCAAACGTAACGGCTGACCACGATTGCCATCCGGTTGCCAACGGAAAGGCACTTCAACCACAGTCCCCACCCGAATGCCTTTGAACATGACCGGCGAGCCAGCGACTAAACCGTCTACGGACTCATCTAGCAGCAGGACGTAATCAATACCACGTGAGTAACCTTGCTGTTCCGCCTCTTCTTCACTGGCAAAGAGTTCAAACTCTGCCATCGCTTGCATTGGTTCGCCGAGGGGCTGACCATTCGGTACACCAAAACTGATGCCCGCCCCTAACAGCGACTCAACCGAGCCCACTGACACATCCACACCATCGGGTTTCCAGCGAAACGATACGCCACGTTGCAACCAAAACCGCGTATTTTCCGTCAGTAATTCATCGTACGGCGATTTAATAAATACCTGATAGGTTGTCGCACGCGCCTCAACTGAAAAGTCCACTTGCTCAACCGTACCGACCGTAACACCTCGATATTGGACACTATCGCCCACCACAATGTTGGCCGCGCTGTCACTCTTCAACACGATACGTTTGCCGTTGGTATCTGCATCGGTGACTGGCGGCTGTTCAAGCGCCGTAAAATGATCGCGTGGCTGTTTCGACTCACCCGGCTCTAGCTGCACGTAAGCGCCCGAAAGTAATGTATTCAGGCCGGAAATACCGCGACGTCCAATACGCGGCTTCACCACCCAAAACTGCGAATCATCGACTAGCATACTGCCAGTGTCTGCGTTCATTTCAATGTGCAACTCGGCAGTTTCAAAGCTATCCGACAAGGTGATTTGCGTCACTTGGCCAACATCGACATTACGCACACGTACTGCGGTTTTGCCTGCTTGCAGCCCCTCCGCATCTTTTATTTCCACAATAATTTGTGGCCCACTTTGATCGCGCTCTTGCCACACCATCCAGCCCGCAACAAGTGCTGCCAAGATCGGTACCAGCCAAATCGGTGAAGCGAGTTTACGAGTCCAATGCGTCATTCAGTCGGTTTCCTTGCCCAAAATTGTCGGGTATCAAAGCTCATTGCAGCTAACATGGTCAGTATCACGGTACTGGCAAAAGCAATCGCGGCGTGACCGGGATAAACCGACATCAATGCGCCATTCCTAACTAAAGCAACCAATACTGCCACAACAAAGATGTCGATCATCGACCAACGACCAATCCAGTCGGTTACTCGATACAACCATAGCGCGCTTTTCGGGCGCTTTGAAGTATCCTGCTGCGCCAAAATAGCCAATGTCGCTAAAATCAGAATCTTAGCAATTGGAATCACCAGACTCGCGACAAAAACAATAATCGCAATCGGTATATCGCCACTTTGCCACAACGATAATACACCGCCTACGATAGTTTGCGGTTGCGCTGAACCGAGGGCCACGGTTTCCATAATCGGTAAAAGTTGGGCGGGGATAAGCATCAAGGCGGCTGCGAGCAACAATGCAAACGTCAGTGAAGTGCGGCCCAATCGAGCTGTCCAAAGTGGTTCGTGGCAACGCCAGCATTCGGCGTGTGTCGGCTGATTTGCAGCGTAACAAACTGGACACCCCACCACATGATGTTCATGGGCGCTTTGACCTACCATATTACGATAGTTTGATGCCTCTTCATCAGCAGGCCACAGTGGATGTCGCTTCATCCGCTCAACCACGAGCAGCAGTAAAGAAACAAAACCAGCAAACGCTACTACACCGTAACCAAACTCGATAGTCGCATAGCCCGCTAGCTTAATAAAACTGATAAGTGCGCCAATTAAAAACACATCGGCCATCATCCATACGCGAATGTATTTAATGGCGCGAACCAGCCAGCGTCCGAATCGATAATTGACGCGTTCCCGCCACATTAGAATCGTTGCAGAGGCGAGCAAAAACAGCGCCGGCAAAACGACGACCGACAATAATACAACTATAGCAAGCCACTGCTCATGAAACGCCGCCAACTTGCGACTGCTATCCAATAGGGTCATTTGCTGGCCTTGCCCGGATACGCTGTAACCAACGAACGTCATCTCTGTCGCAGGAATGAGAAGAATCAGGGCGGCAATAATCAGCGCAATCGTATGGCTTACGCTGAGCGTGTGGCCACCTAAAAAGTGGCCACAGCGTTGGCAACGACTTGACGCACGGTCATTGACCCAATTGATTTGGTCGCAATCGGGACAGACTCGCACATCGTCTAGGTTACTCGTTACCCTCATCGGCATTTTTCTCCGGTGTTATCATTGCGATAACGACCCAGCCTGGTGCAGGCTTAAGTTCACGTTCGGTAGTGAAAATATGGATTTTTTTCTGTTCATCCAAAGCAAACATCGGTACTGCACGCGCTCCATACTGTTGCTGATATTCCTCAAAGCCAAAGTTTTCAGTAATGGGCGTTGACTTAACCTTGGCTCCCTGGAAGTGTAAGCTCGCCAACTTCGAGTAAGTAATACTGTCGCCAAACAAATTGAGCGTATTTTTGTAGTTCTCAGACAGTTGATGACTGGCTCTGAAGTCCGACTCACCGCTATTCAAACCATGCACCTTCGAACTACCAAACCAATCTTGATAATAAACCGAAACCAACGGGTTTAACTGCTTATAAGGTGACATCACCAATAGGCGGCCAATACCGGTTAAATCGATATTATTTGAAGCATGCTCCGAGGCTGGGTTACCAAAGTACACAGGCAAGTTATCCATCCGAGCAAGACGGATATTCTCCCAGTTAGTATCGGCTAAGCGAACCGGAATTTCATGTTCTTTTAGCACGGTCGCTACTGCGCGAGCCATCTGGTTGGCACCAAAAATCAAGAATCCACGCGCCGGCGGCTCAATTAATCCAAGTAGCCGCGCTAGTGGTTTTGCAGTCAAACTTTGCAGCACCACTGTCATCATAATCACTAAGAAGACCAGCGGCACAATCTGCGACGCATCGGTCCAACCGGACTGCTCCATCTTTAACGCAAATAACGCCGACACCGCCGCGGCAACGATACCTCTGGGTGCTATCCACGACAGAAGCAACTTATCCTTAAAACGTAATTCGGTGCCGATAGCCGACAACCAAACGCTTAGAGGGCGCACGAGGAACATAATTACCGCAAGCAGGATAATCGAAGGCACACCCAAGGCATCAAAGTCAGCGAAATCGAGACGCGCAGCTAACAGAATAAACAATGCCGAGATCAGCAGCACTGAGAGAGTCTCTTTAAACTCCAAAATCTCATCAAGATTAAGATTTTTGGTATTCGCCATCGCCATCCCCATAACGGTGACGGTGAGAAGGCCTGATTCATGTTGAATGGCATTCGACAATGCAAAGACACCCAAAACAATAGTCAGTGTTGCAACATTCTGTAAGTAATGCGGGAACCAACCTCGACCCAGAGCAAGACCTAGCAGCTTGGCCGCCGCCCAACCAAAGAAGAAACCAATGCCGATGGTTTTCGCAAAAGCCTGTAAGGCATGCAACATGGCAACGTCTTGGCTGGCAATAATAAACTCATAAACTAAGACTGCCAGTAAAGCGCCCAGCGGATCGATGATAATCCCCTCCCAGCGCAAAATGTTCGCCAACTTATTAATCGGTCGAATTGAGCGGATCATTGGCTGAATAACCGTCGGCCCGGTCACCACCACCAATGCGCCGAACAACGATGCGATTTCCCAACGCCAATCCATAATAAAGTGCGTCGCGACACTGATGGTTACCCATGTAACCACCATACCGATGCTGACTAAGTTGGTCACCATACGGCCATGACCGCGTATTTCGTCAAACTTAAGCGTCAAGCTCCCCTCAAAAAGGATGACCGCAACAGCCAGGGAAACCACGGGGAACAGTAAATGGTCGAACAACTGATCGGGTTGCAACCAACCTAACGTAGGTCCCACCAAGAGGCCACAGACTAGCAACGGCAAAATTGCCGGCAGTTTAATGCGCCAGGCTAACCATTGGCAACAAATCGACAACACACCGATAAGCGCTAACATGGATAAGTCAGACATAGGGTCTCCAGTAAAGTATGAGCTTGTGCTCTGTTATTTTATTTGACATTGACCGCCACTCAAATGAGAATGGCTATCATTAAACTTTAATTTTGATACACTTAAGTTATTAACCTACGCGAATTATTGGTAAGAGGTTTGAATATGGCAATAAAAATTACTCCCCTCAAGCTTGCAATGGCAACCATTATCGGTGCAGCCACACTCGCAGGCTCATTCGCGCAAGCGGCTGAAGTTAATATTTATTCATCGCGGAAGCAAGCATTGATCAAGCCTCTGCTCGATAAATTTACTGAGCAAACAGGTATTGAGGTTAACCTGCTGACCGGTAATTCAGACGCATTGCTATCTCGTTTAACGGCCGAAGGTGAAAATACCCCAGCGGACTTATTTCTAACCGTTGACGCTGGCGCGCTGCATCGTGCCGTTACCGCCGACGTGTTTCAAGCGATCGATTCTGAGTTCGCCCATAAAACTGTGCCAGCGCATTTTCGCGACAGCGATGACCAATGGGTGGGCTTGAGCCTGCGTGCTCGCCCAATTTTTTATTCGCCAGACCGTGTCGATCCAAGCAAACTCGAAAATTACATGAGTCTAGCCGACGACCAATGGCAAGACCGTATTTGTATTCGCTCGTCGAATAACATCTATAACCAGTCGTTAGTTGCGGCATTGCTCGACCACTACGGCGAACAAAAAATCATGGATTGGGCTAAGGATTTAGTCGACAATTTCGCCCGTACGCCGGTCGGCGGCGATCGTGACCAAATTAAAGGCGTCGCATACGGCGTGTGTGATATCGCCGTAGCGAACACTTACTATTTTGGTCATATGCTGAATTCCGACCAAGCTGAAGAACGCGAAGCAGCTGAAAAAGTTAAGATTTTCTGGCCGGCGCAAAACGGCAATGGCACCCACGTGAATGTGTCGGGTATTGGCATCACTAAACATGCGAAACATGTCGATGAAGCCACACAATTAATCGAATTTCTACTCTCAGAAGCCTCACAAAAATGGTATGCTGAAGCCAATTATGAGTACCCTGTACGTGAAGGCGTTGAGTGGAGTGAGACCCTCAAGCAATGGGGTGACTTCAAACAAGACGATATTTCGATGGATATTTTAGGTGAGAATAACGCAGAAGCCGTCCGTTTAATGAACTCGGCAGGCTGGCGTTAATTCCTCACTAGGCTTTAAGGAGCAGCTATGACCCGCGGCCCGCTCGTGCTGTTCGGCGTTGCGGCACTGGTAGGGCTACCACTGTTTGTGGTGGCCTTATCTTTGTTAAATCCTAATTGGGATATATTAAATCACCTTTGGCAAACGGTGATACCCGAGTACATTTCTCATTCACTGATACTATTGGTATCGGTGGGGTTTGGCGTGACTATCCTCGGCGTCAGCACCGCATGGTGCGTAAGCCAATACGATTTCCCAGGTTGGCGCTGGGTAAGTTGGGGGCTACTACTTCCTTTAGCCATGCCCGCCTATATCTCAGCTTATACTTATACTGGCCTACTGGATTACGCCGGTCCCGTACAGCAAGCATTACGCGACACCTTCGACCTCAGCATTGGTGAGTATTGGTTTCCCAGTATTCGGAGCATCGAAGGCGCTATATTCGTATTAAGCTTAGTGCTTTACCCATACGTTTATCTGATTACTCGTGCGGCTTTCATGCAGCAATCAACCGCCGCATTTGAAAGTGCACGGACATTAGGCGCAGGTCCTGTCCGGAGCTTCTTTCGTATCGCACTCCCATTAGCACGACCGGCTATCGCAACGGGCGTCACGCTTGCTTTAATGGAGACACTCGCCGACTACGGCACCATGGAATACTTTGGTGTTACCGTATTTACTACGGGTATTTTCCGTACGTGGTACGGTATGGGTGATGCTCAGGGTGCGTTGCAGTTAGCGTCTATTCTCCTGCTGTTTGTTATTGTACTCATTCTAATTGAGCGTTATTCAAGGCGACAGGCCAAGTTTTATCAGCGCCGCAGCCAAAATAATAACTTTAGAAAGCCGTTACGTGGCAAAGCGGCGTGGCTTGCGTCGGCGGTGTGTTGGCTTCCTATTGTGCTCGGCTTCGCCATTCCCGCAAGTCAGTTACTGATGTGGTCGATTGAACGTGCTGATATTTGGACCCAGGCGTCCTTCTGGACACTGACACTCAATACGCTTTGGTTAGGTTTATTGGCCGCTACTATAACGGTAGCGTTAGCGCTCTGGCTCGCCTATGGTCGCCGTCGCCATCCCACCCGAGCAATCCGCACAGCAATAACCACCGCCGGGCTTGGGTATGCGATTCCAGGCATCGTCATTGCCGTTGGCATCTTGATTCCACTCGCGTGGCTTGATCACCGTATTATCGATTTCAGTAAATCGCTCTTCGGCGTGAACCCGGGTCTATTGTTAAGCGGCACCGTTGTTGCTTTAGTATTTGCTTATACGGTGCGCTTTTTGTCGATTTCCTTGCAGACAATTAGCTCGGGACTGGAGCAAATCACACCCCAAATGGATGACAGCGCACGTACGTTAGGTGCCAGTTCACGTCGCATCATGACTCGGATACATTTACCGTTACTTAAAAGCTCAATTCTCGCCGCACTGATATTGGTCTTGGTTGATGTCATGAAAGAACTGCCCGCGACTTTGGTGTTACGCCCCTTTAATTTTAATACCTTAGCGGTCAAAGCCTTCGAAATGGCCTCGGATGAGCGGCTTGCAGATGCAGGACCACCTGCGCTAATGATTGTTTTGGTGGGCTTAATTCCAGTATTGATGCTGTCACGTGCCTTGCGCACTCAAACGATTAAAACGGGAGACTAGATGAAGCCGTTAGTAGAACTTGATTCAGTGTCCATTGAGTTAGGTAAGGAACGTATTGTTGAGCAACTCTCGTTCTCACTGAATGAGGGTGACATTGGCTGCTTATTGGGGCCTAGCGGCTGTGGTAAAACGACCTTGCTACGCACCATCGCCGGTTTTTCTGAAGTCACCGATGGTGCCATACGTCTCTATGGTGAGGAAGTCGCTTCAACGAAAGTGCAAATGCCCACCGAGCAACGTCAAATAGGCATGATGTTCCAAGACTTTGCCTTGTTTCCACACCTTACTGTGGAAGAAAATATCGCCTTTGGCATTAATACTTGGTCGAAAGTCGAACAAAAGCAGCGCGTAAAACAACTGCTTCAACGGGTCGACCTGACCGGCTATCAAAATCGTTATCCGCATGAGTTATCGGGCGGGCAACAACAACGAATTGCGCTTGCCCGTGCTTTGGCTCCCAAACCTAAACTGATGTTATTAGATGAACCTTTTTCCAGTTTGGACGCAGAGCTGCGTGAATTACTGGCACAAGATGTGCGTAATCTATTAAAAGAAGAAGGTATTACTGCGTTGCTAGTGACTCATGATCAGCAAGAGGCCTTTGCCATGGCAGATAAGGCGGGGGTCATGTACGCGGGTCAGTTATTGCAGTGGAATACTCCTTACGAGTTGTATCATCAGCCCGAGCACGAGCTCGTAGCCGACTTTATTGGCCGAGGCGTGTTACTAAACGGTCAGATTAAATCAAATCAACTGCACAGCGCTTTAGGTGTTATCGACCATGAAGTGCTCTGTGATCAAGACGATCACGATGTCACCTTCCTCGTGCGGCCGGATGATGTATTAATTGTGCCGACCGAGCAACCTCACCGTCTTCAGGCTCAGGTGGTTGGACGCGGCTTTCGCGGATCGCATTACCTGTATACGCTCGCTTTAGACAACCATGAACACGTACTGGCAGTTGGGCCTTCACACCAACCGTTGCAGTCTGGTCAAATGGTAGGGATAAATGTTGACTTCGACCATTTAGTGGTGTTTGATTCCAATATATGTCAATTACCTGACTAAGCGTTCAATAATCAATCACTTATGTGATTCGGGCGCTTATTACTGGAGCGTTTTATGAATTTTTTAATCGATGCTTGGGATTTTAACCAGCACCCCGCGCAAGCGATCAACAACGACGACACTGTTAAGTCTCGTCCGGGTTGTTGGTTCCACTTTCAGCGTGACGTGGAAGGTCTCAATGAATGGTTAAAAGCCGCTGATATTCCTGAACCTATTATTGACGCCATGCTTGAAGAGGATACGCGTCCACGCTTTCAGCGACTCAAAGACGGCTTTGTACTGTTGTTGCGAGGTGTGAACCTGAATGAGGGCGCTCAACCTGAAGATATGATGAGCTTACGCATCCTCTATTATAAAGACACTGTGTATACGTTTCGCAAGCACCATTTCAAAGCAGTAGCGCATATACGTGATGACCTGCAAAACCAACAAGGACCTGAAAGCCTCAATGATTTTTTGGTTCACCTTGTCGAGCAGTTAAACCAGAAGATCGAAGATGTCATTGACGATATTGAGCTCAACGTCGAGCAAATGGAGACGGAAGGCTTTGATAACACAGCGGAGCAACAAAAGAAGCTGACCGTCATGCATCGCCGTCTGCTGCGCTTAAACCGCTTTATTCGCCCACAACTAGCCGCACTGGATAAGTTTACTAGTGAGAGCGAGAAGTGGGTCGATGCGGAATTGCATCAGTGGCTACTCAATGAGCGCGATACCACTCAGCGGTTATTGGAGCAAATCGATCTGATGCTTGAACAAGTATGGATGCAGCGCGAGCAAATTCAACAAGCGGTCGCCGAAAAGATGAACCGAAATACTTACTGGCTTTCAGTCATCGCAGGCGTATTTTTGCCATTGAGCTTTTTAACCGGGGTGTTTGGTATCAACATTGGTGGCATGCCTGGCGTAGAGAACACCAGTGCCTTTGAGATTTTTTGCTGGATTCTCTTGGGGATCGCGGTGGTCGAGTTTTTATTGTTAAGACGTCTGCGGTTTTGGTAACCCCTGTCGCACCAAGCAACACAAAAAAACGCGGCTAACTCTGCCGCGTTTTTATGATTTAATGAGATTAACCTTACTTCATGCCTTGCAAATAAAGCGCCTCTCCCAAGCGGTCCATCAGGTTCAATTGGATACGCAGCCAATAGGCGTGGTCTTCTTCCGTATCACGTAAAATACCGACCAACATATCACGCGTGACATAGTCATCCACCTGCTCACAATAATCGATCACTTCACGCAAGGTTTTGGCGTTGTTGTATTCCAGCTGTAGGTCATTTTCTAACATTTCGCGCACGTCCGAGCCGATATTGTGAGGCTCGCGGTTGGACATATTAGGTTTACCTTCCAAAAATAAAATACGACGAATCAATAGGTCAGCATGACCACGCTCATCGTCAATCTCATGATTGATACGTTCGTATAACTTCATCAATCCCATGTCTTCATACTGGCGCGAATGGGATGTGTATTGGTCAATAGAGGTCAGTTCGAAAGCGAGTAAACGATTTAACTGCTCGACGACTTTGTTCTCTGCTTTCATTCTAGTCCTCCTCTTTTAACATCGACTGAAGGTATACTTCTGTACCTAAGCGCGACATTAAATCGATTTGTGTTTCTAACCAGTCTAAATGCTCTTCTTGCTTATCAAGAATCTTATTCAGGGCATCGCGACTGACGTAATCTTGATGGCTTTCACACACTTTAACTGCATCACGAATGGCATTGATGTCGTTGAACTGAACCTTATGGTCCATTTCTAACATTTCACGTGGGTCTTCACCGATATAAAGTTTTCCGAGCTCTTGTAAATTCGGCATGCCCTCTAAAAATAGCAACCGTTCAATAAGCACATCAGCGTGCTTCATCTCTTCGATAGATGCTTTATAAACAACATTGTTGAGGGATTCAAAACCCCAGTCTCGAAACATGCGCGCATGTAAGAAGTACTGGTTGATGGCGGTCAATTTGAGCGTCAGCACCTTGTTAAGCTGCTGAATGACTTTTGCGTCACCTTTCATGCGGGATGTGCTCCTTAAGCTGGTTCTAAAATTAGAAACTCAGTTAAGTGTAGCACACCGTAGTAGGAATTTTAGTGCCAGGAAGCACATGATCGTTACGTTTTTCTAAAGCCTCATTCAAGACTTCCTTAGCGCATTGCTTACAACAACCACATTGCGAGGCGACACCGTACTGCTGACGGAGCTCTCGCATACTCGACACCTCGCCAGCAGCAACTGACTTAGCAATGGTTTTATCCGAAACGCCTTTGCATAAACAAACGTACACTGAACATCACCTCGTAATTAACTAATAATGAGTGTAATGCTAATGCGAACGATTTTCAACAATAATGAATAAAAAAGCCGCGACTCGCGCGGCTCACTTTTATAGTCAGTCTATTTAACTTGTTAACGCGGGTGTGAATCCCGTGCTTATCAGATAAACCGTATAAGCCACATAAAGCACTAAAAACGTCACGCCATGTACGCGGTTGATGCGCCCTAAACGATTGACTCGCAAAGAAAATAGCAACAATAATAATGTTAAACCTGCCATTGCGACCCAGTCACGCGACAGTACTAACGGTTCTAAATCAATCGGATGGATGGCACCAGCAATACCCACGACCGCTAAGGTATTGAACATGTTTGAACCAATCACGTTACCCAACGCCAAGTCATGCTCGTTTTTGCGCGTCGCAGCGATGGCAGAGGCGAGTTCTGGCAGCGATGTACCAATAGCGACCACAGTCAAGCCAATCACCAAGTCACTCACACCAAGCGCAGTAGCAATGTTTACCGCCCCCCAAACGAGTGCTCTGGAGCTCACAACCAATAACACTAAACCAATAATCAACCAGATAACCGCAGGCTTCATCGACATCGGATTAGCGTCGACTTCCTGGGTAAACTCAGCGGC
>NZ_DEYI01000006.1:0-5241 GCF_002364475.1 Idiomarina sp. UBA3162 | reverse complement strand
AGGACCCAAGCTTCAATGGCGGTTATTTGATAATCCCACAGAAAAGCAGCCGTCAATAAAGTAATCGCGATCAGCACCGGCAACTCACGTTTGATCACCCCTGACTGCACTGCAATCGGTGCCAACACGGCCGTTAAGCCCAACACTAAAGCAATATTCGTGATATTGGAACCGTACGCATTACCGAGTGCGAGTGCTGGGTTACCTTGTGATGATGCCAACGCCGAGACCACCATCTCTGGCGCTGAAGTACCGAAACCAATGATCACCATGCCAATAACAAGCGGCGCCATACCTAAGTTTTTAGCAACCGCGGCAGCGCCTTCGACAAAGCGATCCGCACTCCAGACTAGGACAATTAAACCTAAAACAACTGCGACAATAGAGAGTGTCATTCAATACCCGTTAAATTAACTTACAAAGCCTCTATTCTAACGGTATTTCAACTGACTTTCCTAGCTTCATTTTGCTGCTTTACCACGGTTTGAATCATCTCAACACTATCCGGGTCGTCTATCGTCGAGGGGACTGCTACAGTGTCGCCCTGTAGCACTTGTCGAATCAAGCGGCGAAGAATTTTTCCAGAGCGTGTCTTGGGCAACTTAGGTACGATGTAGAGCGTTTTTAAACACGCGATCGCACCGATCGTCTCACGAATTTGAGCAATGAGTTGCGCCTGTAATTCCTCTGTCGTGATGTGCACGTCATTTTTTAAAATCACTAACCCCACAGGTAACTCGCCCTTAAGCTCATCAGGTTGACCAACAACAGCACATTCAGCGACAGCAGTATGTTGCGCTAATACTTCTTCCATTTCACCGGTCGACAGTCGGTGACCCGCGACATTAATCACGTCATCAGTGCGGCCCATAATGAATACGTAGCCGTCGTCATCCATATAACCACCGTCTCCACTACAATAGTAACCTGGAAACGCCTTCAGGTAGCTATCTTGTAAGCGTTGCTCATCACCCCACACTGTTGGCAAACAGCCGGGTGGAAGTGGCAGGCGTAAACACACAGAACCTTCTTCATTAGCGCCTAATGGCTGACCTTGTGGATCGAGGATGGCAAATTCATAACCCGGCACAGGTAGGCTTGAAGAACCCGGTTTTACAGGGGTAGCGCCTACCCCCACCGGATTAGCGCACATCGGCCAACCACTCTCAGTCTGCCACCAATGATCATATACTGGACGCTGAGTCAGCTCTTCAGTCCACTCGAGCGTGGCGGGATCGAGCCGCTCACCGGCCATATAAATACGCTTCAACGCGCTAATATCGTATTTAGCTAAATATTCACCATGAGGATCTTCTTTTTTAATGGCACGAAACGCCGTGGGGGCCGAAAACACAGCCGATGCTTGATAGTCCTGGATAATCCGCCAAAACGCACCCGCGTCGGGCGTATTAATGGGCTTACCTTCGTAAAGTACTGAACTACAACCAAATAGTAGAGGACCATATACAATATAGGAATGCCCGACGACCCAGCCGACGTCCGACGCAGTGAATAGGGTTTCCCCAGGGTACATACCGTAAACGTAATTCATAGAGAAGTTCAGTGCCACTGCATAGCCACCATGGTCACGTACCACACCTTTTGGGCGTCCCGTAGTTCCCGAAGTGTATAGAATATACAATGGGTGGGTGGCGTTCACCGGCACAGCGTCGACCTTAACTGCGTCTTTTATCGCATCTGTCCAGTCGATGTCACGCGGCGGTTGCATCGACGCTTGGCTCTGCGGACGTTGATACACAATGACATGCTGTGGCGGGTGTTCAGCTTCTTGTAATGCTTTATCGACAATGGGTTTGTAATCGAGTACTCGTTGTCCCTCGATGCCGCATGACGCGGTGATCAGTAAGGCCGGCTCTGCGTCATCGATGCGGATTGCAAGTTCGTGCGCCGCGAAACCACCAAACACAACGGAGTGAATCGCGCCCAACCGTGCACACGCAAGCATTGCAATGGCTGCCTGTGGGATCATCGGCATGTAAATAACCACGCGGTCGCCTTTACTCACACCCGCCGCTCGGATCATACCGGCACAGCGCGCCACTTCGTCGCGCAACTGATTAAATGTCCACTGCTGTTTGGTCTGCGTAACGGGAGAGTCGTAGTACAGGGCAACTTGTTCACCTCGACCCGCCTCTATCTGCGCATCGAGTGCTTGGTAGCTGATATTGCACTCGCCATCGGGGAACCAATCGGCTAAGCCATTGGTTTCTAAATTAGCCGCCTGCTGGGGGGCTTTGAACCAATGTAGACGGTGCGCCTGCTCGAGCCAGAAACCTTCAGGATCTTGCTGAGCATCAGAATAAAGTTGGTGATAGGCTTGCATATACTCACTCCGCAACCAAGTTCAGTTGCGATAAGCATATGCAAGCAAATAGAAATTAAACATTCGACTTAGGTCGAAGTGCGTCGCGCATTGTGCGCGACACTCGGTATCGCACCTTGCGCCCAAGGCGCAAGCTACGATTAATCGTCGATTTCGGCCTCGTAAACAAGCACGTAGCTTTCTTCTTGCCACTGACCTTCGACTTCGACCACCACACCTTCAGCTAATGCATCAACGAACGCTTGTAGTGTGACTTCTTCATCATTGATTTTTAGCTCACTGTCAGTGGTTAAACGTGCTTCGATACCATTAACCGTAAAAGCTTCGCCATTGACGTCAGTCACCTCACCTTCGTATTCGGTATAGCCCTGGCGGTCATCACCGTCATCATCACCGTCGTCGGCATCATCGTCGTCGTCAAGATCGACCTCGACTTTATGCGCAATCAATTGATCACCGTCCCACTCGCCTTCAACCTCAACGCGCAACTCAGTATCGCCATCGAACAACGCAATGAACTCATCGAGCGAAATCCGCGAATCATCGGTTTTAAAACGCGTTTCGTCATTAACGATGACTTCGACTCCGGCAAGGGTAAAGCCCGTCTCAGAAATATCACTGGGCACGCCCTTAACTTCACCGTCCCGATCTTCCTCATCTAACCGCTTGATCTTCAGAGCGATAGCTTGACCTTGTTGGTCTTCACGCGCAATCACACGTAGTACGTCGTTAACGGCAATATCGTCGAACGTGAATTGGCGCAAGTCAGCATCCGAATCATCTTTATAACGAGTTTGCGAGGTTGTTAAGAATTCAATGCCGTTTACCGTAATCAATCCGTTATCTGCATCAATTTCACTGACAGCACCTTCGGTACGTCCTACCGCACGGTACTCTTGAAATTCTATTTCTTCAGCAACCCAAGACTCGCCATCATTACGTGCTTCAACTTTAATACGAACACCGTTACTCAGATCGGCCTCTTCACCCTCATCAAATTCAGTATCGTCATCGAGGGCAACTTGGTAACCTTTGATGACAAAAGTACCCGCCGCAGCATCATAATTACCGACAACACCGGCAACTTCGAGCTCATCAACATCGTCGTCTAAGCGACTATCTTTTTGTTCAATAGAATCAGCGATCAACGTATCTGAGGTTGAATCATACTGACTTCCTTCAACTTTAATGGCTAACCCATCTTGCAAATCGTCAGCCGTCATCTCTTCGAAGCTCGCCTGAGAGTAATCGATGGTGAGCTCGCCCAACATGAACGTTTGCGCGTCCGTATCGAGCCCCGCTATGTTACCTTTTACTTTAAGCTCATCCTCGTCGCTCTCAAGCTCCACCAAGGTCGCGTAAAATTCACCGTCTTCGTTTAAATAACCACTGATTTCAACAAAATCGCCGACCGCGAGCGTACTGTCGGTCACTCCCACAAATTCCGTAACATCATCAAAATTAATGGTTTGACCTAATACCGTAAACGCTTGGTTATCAATATCGATAAAGTCGACGCGACCCTGAATTTCTTCTTCATATTCGATTTCACTGGCTTCCGGTGTTTCGTTACCGGACCGTGTGGCTTTCATTTTTACCACCATGCCGACCTTTAGGTCACTCTCGGTGCCAGATTGAGCATTATCAAGCGCAATGGTGGCGTTGTCAGAACGATAACGTTCGCCGTTAACGTAAACACTACCAAAACCCGTGATGACTCCTTCGGTGACAATTGTAGATGATGCGGTTTCATTACCGCCGCCATTATCGCCGGTTGATGAGTCGGTGCTTGAATCAGACCCGCCACAGGCCGCGAGCGCACTACTGAGCGCGATAACGAGTAAGGAACGTTTAAACATGACTATCTCCTAACAGAATGAAACTTCAATTTGAAACACTTTGTTACAATAGACAATATGCTTTCTGCTAAACAGTCTCTTTACTATTTCTAAACAAAAATTCAATACCCCACGTAGGTCGCGCATTTTGCGCGACATCAACCATCGCGGCATTGGCCCCCACCCACCGTAGGTCGCGCATCCTGCGCGACATCAACCAGCGCGGCATTGGCCCCCACCCACCGTAGGTCGCGCATCCTGCGCGACATCAACCATTGCATCTTGCGCCCAAGGCGCAAGCTACCGTAACATGGCGGCAGATATCCGCTTAAAAGATGCACATAAATGACCAACATTGAATTGAATAATGTCAGCCTAAAACTCGGTGATAACTTAATTTTAGATTCCGTTACGCTCACGCTACCAGAAGGGCAGTATCAGCTAACAGGTAAAAACGGTGCGGGAAAGTCCACTTTTTTACAACTTCTTAGCGGGTTAATCATGCCCAGCTCGGGCTCGTTGAACGTTGACGATCGCCCCAATCTCGTTGCCGATAGTATTCAAATCCCCGACAACATGACGGTAACTACCGTGTTTTCGCTATACGATAAGTATCAACGTTGCGACACCACACAGCGCAGTCAATTGATTGAAGCTTTCCAGTTCTCAGATTGTTTAACAGCAACGGTAGGTAAGCTTTCGCAAGGAAATCAACAAAAGCTCAAATTGATACTGGCGCTCTCAGGCAACGGGCACTGGCTATTACTTGACGAGCCGTTTAACGGCCTAGATTCGACGAGTGCCGCCACTTTGAATCAAATGTTAGCGGAACTACATCGCCCTTCTATCGTCATTGATCATAGCGAGCAGCTCACCAACTTGCGCCCAAGGCGCAAGTTACATATCGATAACAAATCCATTGTATTGGTGTAGGTCGCGCATCTTGCGCGACAACAACCATCGCGACATTGGCCCCAGCCCCCGTAGGTCGCGCATTTTGCGCGACAACAACCATCGCGACATTGGCCCCAGCCCCCGTAGGTCGCGCATCCTGCGCGA
>NZ_DEYI01000043.1:0-2755 GCF_002364475.1 Idiomarina sp. UBA3162 | reverse complement strand
TTCGTTGTCTGCCTCAAACGTGGGGCGTATTTTAGACATTTATCTCCGCGGGTCAAGGGCTTTTTTTAACTCCTTTGTTCGTTTGCGCAGATTCTCATCAAATGTAAATAAACCCAACACAATCACGCATAAATTTGCCTAATAAGTCAGCAATACCGCACTCACGCAGCAAAAATGATAAACTAATAGCCATCAATTTAAAGCAACGCGTATTAGCCATGACCTACAAAACAATCGATACCTCAGAATACCCGGCGCAATTTACCGATAAGTCGCAACGACTACAGCAACTATTATCCCCTTACTATAAAGGGGAACTTGAACTGCACGAATCACCTCGCACCCACTACCGTATGCGTGCAGAGTTTCGCGTTTGGCATGAACAGGATGACTTATACTACATTATGTTTAATCCCGAAACGCGGGAGAAGATACGAATGGACGAGTTTGTTCCAGGCGCTCATCTTATTAATACTTTGATGAAAGCCGTTAGAGACTACGTCATCGATAAACCGATCCTAAGGAATAAGTTGTTTCAGGTCGACTTTCTAACGACCACAACTAATGAAGCAGTTATCTCATGCTTATACCACAAGCAATTAGATACAGAATGGGAACAAGCCGCTGAGCAAATGCATACCACATTGTCATCACTAACTGACAAGCTTGGACTCATAGGTCGTGCACGAAAGCAAAAACATGTCATCGGAACCGATGAAGTTGTCGAGTGCTTGAATATCGGTGATCGTCACTGGAAGACCGTGCAAACCGAAAATGCATTCACTCAACCGAATGCCGAGATCAACAAGCAAATGATAACTTGGGCAATAAATAGTGTGGGAACAGCCAAACACGATTTGCTCGAGCTGTATTGTGGAAACGGTAACTTTACCCTACCACTCTCAACGCAATTTGAACACGTACTTGCTACCGAAATCAGCAAACGGTCAGTCGCTTCGGCTCAGTTAGCTACCGAAATGAACGGAATCAATAATGTTGAGTTTATTCGTATGTCATCAGAGGAATTCAGTGAAGCACTCAAAGGTGACATAGAAAAGCGACGTTTACAGAATATCGACCTAACAAGCTACGACTTTGGGACCGTGCTTGTCGACCCACCTCGCGCAGGTCTGGATGATCTTACGCTTGATGTGGTGAGTCAGTATCAACGGATACTTTATATATCCTGTAATCCAGAAACACTGATAAGGAATATAGATGACCTGAGCAATCAGTTTACCGTTACAAAAGCGGCTTTATTCGATCAGTTTCCTTATACACACCATATCGAAGCCGGCGTACTATTGGAACGAAAAGTGGGCTAGATATTTTCGGCTTCAGCGAGGGGAGCACTTGTTGAAGCCGTTAATTTACGTGAACGACGTAAATTACTAATATGAGCGTAGATGATCAAACCAGCGCCTACCGCGATGATAACCGGCTCGCCCCACGGGCCAAGTACATCACGTTGAGAATAGATTAAAGCGCCAGCTAACAGGGGGAGTAACAACGACCATTTACCATGCTGTTTTGCTCCGCCGATCAATGCCGTTAAGCCAACCACAACACTGATACCTAGAATCGCATTTTCGAGAAGGTCTTCTCCAAGAAAAGAAAAGCCAACGAGTGCCAACAGGGGAAGGATCAGAGGTAGTAACAAACAATGAATAGCACACACAGTGGTAATCCAAATACCAGCGCGATCCAATTTTTGTTGCTTTGAATAAGTCATAAGACCTCCTTCACCACGATTAGCCTGTTATATTATAACATACGCAACGTTGTAGCAAGGGAGATCACTATATAATCACTAAGCAGACTGATAGGAGAACGGTAACACCTGGTCAATCGCATCGGCATTCACCACAATCATCAAAAGACGATCAACCCCCATAGCGACGCCAGCACATTGAGGTATTCCATGCTCAAGCGCTGCCAACAATAAATTGTCGGCGCGACGATACGGAAGTCGAGCAATCTCTCGCGCTTTAATATCAAGTTCAAACCGCAGTGACTGCTCGGCCGCATTTGTGAGTTCAAAATAACCATTGGCGAGCTCAACACCTTGCCAATAAATTTCGAATCGGCGTGCCACCCGCGGATCTTTTGAATCAATTTGCGCTAGAGCAGCTTGGCTTGCAGGAAAATGCGTGATAGCCGTAGGCTGAGAATAAGATAGCCGCGGTTCGATATAAAAATTAAACGCAACTTGCAGTATGGTATTTTCATCATCTTCATCCGCCATCCATTGTTGTGTACGCTCATCCTCTTTTAACCGCTGATGAATAGCCTGTATTCCATCGGATGTTAGAGGGTCACACCGCATGTGCTGCAAAAAGGCATCTTGATACGTCAACTTTACCAGAGGCGGTGCATCAGCAACTGACGTTAATAGCTCATCAATCTCAGCTATCAGTTGATCATCGTCCAAACCCACTCTATACCACTCCAGCATCATAAACTCAGGGTTATGGTGACGCCCCACCGGATCATCACGTACTACATGGCTTAACTGATAAATGCTATGTCGGTATTGGGCTAACAAACGCTTCATCGCGTATTCAGGGGAGGTTTGAAGATAACGTAGGTTGTTTTGACTATCTCGCGTACTAAGGTTTTCAATATGGCGGTCAGTGACACCGTGCTGACACAATAGTGGTGTATCAACCTCTAAAACATCGCGCTCGAAAAAAAACGAACGAAGTTGCCGCAACAACTCCGCTCGTCTCTTTAATACGTTTAACGTGGCTTTTGA
>NZ_DEYI01000012.1:0-4967 GCF_002364475.1 Idiomarina sp. UBA3162 | reverse complement strand
ATCGTTTAGAGGCATGGAAGACAATGCAAGACCGCGCAAGTCATCGGTTGCCGGCGTGGCTCAAGTTGAGGTGAGCGGCGGCAAAATAAAAAGCCTATGCAGGCGGCGATTGATGGCGTCAAGCAGGTTTGGACCGCAGTACTCACATCGACACTGACATCGGTGTTGGTCTTTTTACCCATTCTATTTATTCAACAGGAAGCCGGACAGTTATATTCTGATGTCGCAATAGCGATTTCATCAGCGATCGTCGCGTCGATGATCCTCTCCGTCACACTGGTTCCACTACTAGCCGCTCAGTTTCCTCCACCACTTAAAAAGCAAAATATGGATTGGGCAGATGCCATCACTTCACGTGCTGAAAAGCTATATAAGCACCGAGGCCGTAGTTTAACCACAGTGGGAATTACTACGGTCGTTGTTGTTGGTATTTGGTGGTGGTTAATGCCCCCTGCTGAATATCTGCCGGAAGGTGAAGAAGCTAAGACTTTCGCGACGATGTCAGCGCCACCGGGTTACAACCTATCGACCATGTCGAATATCGCTAAAGAGATCCGCGCTATTTTTGATCCTGCATTGGTCACAGAAAACACTGAAGTTAAACGGAGCGGGCTTACTATCCCCGCACTTAAAACAATTTCCTACAGTGTGCAGCCGACCAGCTCGCCGAAACCCAGTCCGCGTTAATGGAAAACTATCTACTGGCCGTGGCGATTGTTTATTTGCTGATGGTTGCGATTTTTGCGCACTGGGGCCACCCGTTGCTCATCATGACAACAATTCCAATGGGGATAAGTGCAGGTATCGCGGGGTTAGCCCTGCTTAATGGAATTGGCCTATTTCAGCAACCCTTCGACATGATCACAATGTTGGGCTTTCTGATTTTGATGGGTACCGTGATCAATAATCCCATACTTGTTGTCGAGCGCACGCTGTTTTTGAAGAAACAGCAACACTGCTCGGTTCAAGACGCGCTTAGCGGTGCATTAAAAAGCCGTATTCGCCCTATCGCGATTACGACGGTCACAACATTGTGCGGCATTGCACCCTTGGTCTTTATTCCGGGCGAAGGTACCGAGCTTTATCGCGGCGTCGGCACCATCGTGATGTTTGGCTTAATGGGGGCTGCCATTGTTACGGTAACGACGTTACCGGCATTAACGGCACTATTCTTGCGAAGTAAACTCAGTAAATGAGCTCATTTGTAGCGACAAGACCTTGTCTACAACGGGCGCAAGTTGGGTAAGATCAACGCTGGGGTATCCGCTAACGATATACTCCAGCGTTAACTCACTATCGCTGAAGGTCAAGGTCATCGTACCGTTTACCCCCAATCCCTGCAGCGGACCTAAGCCGCCTGTGAGACGAAGTACACGGCCGGGATCGAGATAGGCAACGGTCATATGTTGAGCTTGTCTATCCCCTGCTATCTCGCAAAAACAGCCGCCGGCGACAGGGTCAATTGTCAGCGTGCCGTCGGCACCAAACCAAGTGTGATCAACAGGCCACCAGCTATCAATGTCCTCGACAAATACGCGATATGCATTTGTCGCGCCGTCTTCATAGCGATGCGTTTGTTTTATATGAAAACCCGTACTATCGCTTGATACAACGTCTGCCGAAGCAAAAGGTGATAAGAATAACGCGCTCACTAGGAAGGACAAGTGTGTGGTTTTTCGCATAGTTATCTCGTTAATATTTTAATTCAACGAGCATAGCATAGCGGACATAGAAAAAGCGGCAATATCATTGCCGCTTTTTTTCTAAGGGGTCAAAGCTGGACTTATTGACCAGGCATCAACACGGCATCAATTACGTGGATCACGCCATTTTTGGCTTTGATATCCGCTTTAATGACCATCGCGTCATTAATCATTACGCCATCAGTTGCATCAACAGCAAGGGTCGACCCTTCGACAGTTTCGACATCAGTGGTTTTACCTTTGATATCTGCGCTCATAATGTTGCCAGGTACTACGTGATAAGTAAGTACCGCACGCAACTTATCTTTGTCTTTAAGCAACTCGTCAAGTGCGCCGTCTGGCAGCTCCGCGAACGCATCATTAGTCGGTGCGAACACGGTAAATGGACCGTCACCTTTTAATGTGCCTACTAAACCGGCTTCTTTAATAGCCGTGACTAGGGTCGAGAACTGCGGATCTTTAGATGCAATTTGTACAATATCCCAATCACCTTTCATCTCTTTTTTACCACCATGATGATCGGCCAACGCTTGGGTTGATGAAAATGCGAGTACACCGCCTACTACTGCAAACATGAATTTACGAAACATAATATGCCTCCTCGAATAATTAGGGCACCGAATAATACGACTGTTAATTTGATTTCGATTAACTATGGTTATGTAAATATTTTGTAATTTTGCCGATAACTAACTAATAACGACCAAATCCTCTGCCTTGGAGCACAGTATGGCCATACTCAATCGCTACTCAATTGTTCAACGACTCATCGCCTTGCTTGGTATTGCAGCAATCGGGACCGCGCTGATGGTTGCCTTTATGATGTTTATTCTGCGTGGTGTGTTTGTTGATGAGGAAAAAAATAAACTGGATGCCGTATTAGACTCCGCGATAAGCGTTGTTAGCTATTATCATCGTCTGCAAGAACAAGGTGAACTGTCTGAAGCTGAAGCCAAACAACGCGCGTTTGCCCGCCTTGATGAAATCCGCTACGAAGGACAAGAATATATTTTCACTATCGACCGTAGTGGTAACATGGTGCAACATCCGTTTGCTAAGCAGCTCGTGAATACAAATGTACTTGATTACAAAGACCCCAATGGTACGCGGTTGTTTCAACAAATGGTGGATGGGGTAAAGAGTAAAGACCGCGCAACGGTTGAATATATTTGGCAAAAAGGAGCCGACAAAGACAATTTGGTTGATAAGATCAGTCGAGTACAAGTGTTTAAGCCATGGAACTTAATCATCGGTACCGGACAATACGTCGATAATATCGCTGATTTGCTCTGGGCTCAGTTTTTCAAATTAGCGCTACTGGCGGTCTTTCTATCCGTCCCCCTATTGATTCTCTTTGTATTAATTATTCGCAGCATCGTGCGTCCTCTCAAAACCATTAATCACGCGATGGAAAACATTTCTGAGGGCGATGGTGATCTCACCAAACGGCTTGAAACCGAGGGTAACGACGAATTGACACGAGTGGCTGAGTCATTCAATACCTTTGTTCATAAAATTCAGCAGTTAGTGACTAACGTGCAGGATTCGGTTGATGCTGAGCAAGCGGCTGCTGAGCAACTCGCCGCGCTGTGCGAAACAAGCTCTTCACAGACTACGCGGTTAAATCAACAAACAGAGGCCGTCGCAACAGCGGTTAATGAGCTCACATCATCCGCGGGAGAAGTGGCGCAACATGCACGTGAAGCAGCAGAATCTGCCAATGTTGCCGACGAGCAATCAGGCCGCTCTGCGACAACCGTACGAAGTGCCGTGCAAAACATCGATACGCTTACTCAGCGCTTGAATCAAGCCAATCAGCACGCCAAGACCCTGACCGAAGGTTCAAAAGAAATTGGCGATATTCTAAACGTCATCATCACCATCGCCGAGCAAACCAACTTGCTCGCGCTAAACGCGGCCATTGAAGCGGCCCGTGCGGGTGAAGCTGGTCGGGGCTTTGCTGTGGTTGCTGACGAGGTAAGACAGTTAGCGACTAAGACACAAAAATCGACCGATGAAATCGGTGGAATTGTGGATAATATCCAGCGCGCCATTACTGATGTAACGAATATTATACGCGAGGCAGAGTCAAGTTCTGAGCAAACTCGCAGCGAGACCGTTGAAGCCGAGCAAGCGATAAGCCAGATCCAAGAAGCTGTTGCAAATATTTCAGGTATGAATGTACAAATCGCCTCAGCAACCGATGAACAGAGCCGTGTGACGCAAGACATTAGCGAAAATATCACGTCCATAAGTTCACTAACTTACGATACAAAAGACGCAAGTGAACAGGTTAAACAAGTGTCCGATTCGCTGATTAAAAACAGCGTTGATTTGAGTCAAATGATAAGGCGGTTTCGAGTAAAATAGCCTTTAAGTTTATGGGGATATTGTTAATATGTCCTCTGTACGTTTATAGCCGTAAGGTGTAAACTATTGGCACTTTTACAAGGGAGCTGACTTTTATAAGTAAGCGGGTAAAAGTCGTCTTTTTCCTGAACTCAATCACCGCGGAATATCAAGATGAGTGAAACACTTCAAAACCAACCGATCGAATATAATATGAAGGTCGTTCGGCAGTTTACTGTCATGACCATTATTTGGGGTATCGTCGGCATGGGCTTGGGCGTGCTTATTGCTGCACAACTCGTGTGGCCTGAGCTGAACTTTAATACGCCTTGGCTCACCTACTCGCGTCTCCGTCCACTTCACACCAATGCCGTTATCTTTGCTTTTGGTACCAGTGCATTGTTTGCTACCTCTTACTACGTTGTTCAAAAGACATGTAAAACCAAGCTGTTTTCGGACCGCTTAGCAACGTTCACGTTTTGGGGCTGGCAAGCCGTTATTGTGGCGGCCGTGATCACCTTACCAATGGGCTTAAGCACCACTAAAGAGTATGCTGAGCTTGAGTGGCCTATCGATATCCTGATTGCTGTAGTATGGATTGCTTATGCAATCGTATTCTTCGGCACGTTGGCGATTCGTAAAACCTCGCACATCTACGTGGCAAACTGGTTCTACGGTGGCTTTATCGTGGTTATTGCGATGCTGCACATTGTTAATAGCATGGCGATTCCGGTCAATTTCATTAAGTCGTACTCAATTTACTCGGGTGCGGTCGATGCCATGATCCAGTGGTGGTATGGACACAATGCGGTAGGCTTCCTGCTCACAGCAGGCTTCTTGGGTATGATGTATTACTTCGTACCTAAACAAGCTGAGCGCCCTGTTTACTCGTACCGCTTGTCGGTTGTTCACTTC
>NZ_DEYI01000005.1:31698-31840 GCF_002364475.1 Idiomarina sp. UBA3162 | reverse complement strand
TAAAAAGAAATATGGCAACAAGCTATCTTGGGCAGATTTGTTCATTCTTGCTGGCACCATGGCTTATGAGTCAATGGGGCTCAAGGTGTTCGGTTTCGCTGGGGGACGCGAAGACATCTGGCACCCCGAAGAAGATATTTAT
>NZ_DEYI01000005.1:0-31384 GCF_002364475.1 Idiomarina sp. UBA3162 | reverse complement strand
TGGCACCCCGAAGAAGATATTTATTGGGGTAGTGAGAAAGAATGGTTGGATGCAACTAAGAATCGCTATGACTCGGACAAAGAGCGAGAGTCACTCGAAAATCCGCTAGCCGCTGTGCAAATGGGTCTTATCTATGTCAACCCAGAGGGCGTTGACGGTCAACCCGATCCTTTGCGTACTGCGAAAGATGTGCGTGAAACGTTCAAACGCATGGCAATGAATGATGAGGAAACGGTCGCATTGACAGCCGGTGGTCATACGGTTGGTAAATGTCATGGTAACGGAAAGGAAGAGAACTTAGGTCCAGAACCAGAAGCCGCCGACGTAGAAGAGCAAGGCCTGGGCTGGCGCAATAGCGGTGGCAAGGGCATGGGTCGTGACACGATGTCGAGCGGTATCGAAGGCGCTTGGACAACAAATCCGACTCAGTGGGATAACGGCTATTTTTACTTGTTATTCAACTATGATTGGGAATTGAAGAAAAGCCCAGCAGGTGCTTGGCAATGGGAACCTATCGACATCAAAGAGGAAGACAAGCCTGTTGATGTAGAAGACCCATCGATTCGCCATAACCCAATTATGACGGACGCCGATATGGCGATGATTAAAGATCCAGAATATCGCAAGATTTCTGAGAAGTTTTACAATAACCCTGACTATTTTGCGGAAGTGTTTGCGCGTGCTTGGTTTAAGTTGACGCACCGCGACCTAGGTCCAAAAGATCGGTATCTTGGTGCCGATGTACCTGAAGAGGATTTGATCTGGCAAGATCCGATTCCGAAGGTGGATTACAGCCTGTCTGATAGCGAAGTGGCTGAGCTCAAGAAAAAGTTACTTGATAGCGGTTTAACCGACTACGAGTTGCTTTCTACGGCGTGGGATAGTGCACGTACATTCCGTGGCTCAGACTATCGTGGTGGTGCTAATGGCGCCCGCATTCGTCTTGCGCCACAAAAGGATTGGCACGGTAATGAGCCCGAGAAACTACAGCGTGTGCTATCGACGTTAGAGCGCGTCCGTAGTGAACTCGACAAACCTGTAAGTATTGCTGACCTGATTGTATTGGGCGGTACGGCCGCAGTCGAGAAAGCGGTGCACAAAGCAGGATACCATTTCACTGTGCCGTTCACACCAGGCCGTGGTGACGCGACCGATGAGTGGACTGATGCTGAGAGCTTTGAACCTCTCGAGCCGTTACATGACGGTTACCGTAATTACCTGAAGAAAGACTACCAAGTTCCAGCAGAAGAGTTGATGCTTGATCGTACTCAATTGATGGGATTGACGGCACCTGAGATGACAGTGCTAGTTGGCGGTCTACGTGTACTCGGTGCGAACTATGGTGAATCCAAACATGGCGTTTTCACTGACCGTGTGGGTACATTGACCAATGACTTCTTTGTCAACTTGACTGACATGGAAAATGTGTGGAAGAAAGCGGGTGACCATTATGAAATCCGTGATCGTGCGACCGATACGGTCAAGTGGACAGCGAATCGTATCGACTTGGTGTTTGGCTCGAACTCAATTTTGCGTGCTTATTCTGAGCTGTACGCGCAAGATGACAACCAAGAGAAGTTCGTAAAAGACTTTATCAATGCGTGGGTCAAAGTCATGGACGCAGACCGTTTTGATGTGAAAGCAGCCTAGTCTGCGTTAAAAGTCGATATCTTAAAAAGCTCGTGTGTTAAGCACGAGCTTTTTTTATGCGCTCAAATACTGTGAACCGAATCGCGTTCAATTACGCGAGGCTCAAACACGGTCTGGATATTATCGAGTTTTTGCTGATAAATATGTTTAAGTACCCAGCGCGCCGCCATGACACCCATGCCGCCAATGGGATAATCAATGGTAGTCAATTTAGGGTACATGTAATGTGAAAAATTTACATTATCAAACCCGACAATTGATAAATCCTCGGGCAGTCGCAGGCCCTGTTCGCGTGCCGTTGTGACAGCGCCTGCCGCCATTTCGTCGTTCGCACAAACGATAGCGGTGATGTCAGCATCAGCATGTAGTAGTGCAGCAACGCCTTTAACGCCACCGAGTTCATGAAAGTCGCCCTCGTAAAATAAGCTACTTTTGGATTCGATACCGTACTCGGCGAGGGCGCGCAGATGACCAAGATAGCGCTGCTCCGCATCGTTTTTCCACATAGGACCCGATATGTAACCAATTTTACGGTGCCCGTTGCGAAGCAAATGCTGAGTGGCGAGGTAGCCGCCGTGCTGATTGTTCAAAGTGACACAGCGATCGGACATGCTTTCGACAAATCGGTTGAGAATTACAAATGGCGTGCCGCCCTCATTGAGCTGGCGTAAGTAATCATCTGAGACCGCTTCAACGTGTAAAATAAGTGCGTCGCAATTGCGACTTTTTAGAAAGGCAATACTTTCTTTTTCCAACCGTTCATCGCTGTGACCCGCAGCGATAATGACATGCTTTCCTGCACGTCTGAAAGCAGCCTCAATATCACTCAATAAGGTTCCAAAAAATGGACCGTTGAGTTCGGAAACGACAATGCCGATTGAGTTGGAACGGCTCGATGCCAGAGACTGTGCAATAGAATTAGGGTGATAACCCAGTTTATCCATTGCATCGAGAACTTTCACTCGAGTTGCCTGGCGTACGGGCGCGTTATTGTTAATAACACGAGACACGGTCGCTAAGGAAACGCCCGCGAGTTTCGAAACTTCGTAAATGGTCGCCATGTTAAGAGTATTGCTCCAACGCTTCTGATATTTGCTGAACACGCTTTTGTTTTAAGGTGTAGCGAAGCATAACTGCTGCAACGAGCAGGGATGCAAGTGCCGGCAGCACGGTAAACGCTAACTGAATGCCGTGTTGCGCCTCAATATTTTGCATTTGATTGGGGGTGTAGCCGTAAAATGCCAACCACCAACCGCTAATCGCCCCCCCTAACGCGAGGCCAAACTTGATAAAAAATACCACCGATGAATACACCAGACCCGTCGCACGCACGCCTGTTTTCCAGTAGCCATAATCTGCTACGTCGGCGATCTTAGCCCACAGCATCGGTGTACCCATCTGTAAGAAAAGGCCCCACAAGAAGTACATAACAAATGCCGCCGTGAGTTGTTCGGGCGCTACCCAATAGGCTGCCACGCAGACGATAGCGGCTAGAATCTGAATTCCAATATATGCATTGACTTTATCCATGTATCGACATACATATTGGGCGAGCGCACAACCGATAATATTTCCTACCATACCGGTGCTTACGAAGGCGGTCACGAGGTCATCGCGTAATAGATAATACTTTACGTAGTACACGGCTAGCGTGTTTTTTAATGCGATTCCCGTCAGTACCAGTGCAGCAGCGATTGAAAGTCTCCGCCATTGTTCATTCTGCCACAATGTTTTCAGTGCTTTACGCAATGCTAGTTGCTGTTGCTTAGGCGGTTTAACTCGCTCTTTAGTTCCGCAGAAACAGAGTACAAACAGTAACATCCCTAGCAAACTCAGAGCGGCGATTGTCAATTGATACCCGGCTACCTGACTCCCGTTACCCAACCAATTGACGAGTGGCAAGGTGCACGTAGTGACCAGCAGTCCACCCAGCATACCAAGCACAAATCGATAAGACTGTACTGAAACACGTTCTGAGGGATCCTCGGTTAGCACGCCACCGAGAGCTGAATAGGGGATGTTAATAGCGGTGTATGCCAACATGAGCAGGGTGTAGGTGATATAAGCGTAAATAAGTTTGCCAGTATCATCGAAGTCAGGCGTGGTAAATGCGAATACACTAAAAACAGCAAAAGGGATGGCCATCCAAATTAAATAGGGTCGGAACTGTCCATGGCGCGAGCGCGTTTTGTCAGTGAGCAAACCCATCAGTGGATCGGTGACCGCATCAATTAACCGCACAACCAAAAACATCGTACCAACGGCCGCAGCAGAGATGCCAAAAATGTCTGTATAAAAAAAAGCCAGAAACAACATGACCGTTTGGAAAATGATGTTACTGGCAGTGTCACCCAAGCCATAGGCTATTTTTTCGGTGCGACTTAGCATATATCCTCCACAGCGTGATGCTGTGATTGTCTAGCTAAGAAGAGTTGCTGTAAAGCTTTTGCGCTATTTTTAAGCGTTCTTTGTTGGGAGGAATAGTCGACATAAACAATTCCGAAGCGTTGTGTGTAGCCTTCTGCCCATTCAAAGTTATCCATTAGACTCCAGGCAAAATAACCCCGAATGTCGACACCTTGTTGGATCGCATCGTGAACAGCGAGTAAGTGGCTCTGGAAATAATCGATGCGCATAGTATCGTCTACTGCGTTATTGTCACAGACGTCAGCCGTTGCGATACCGTTTTCTGTGATGAAAATCGGCGGCAAATTATCGAATTCGCGATCCAGTGTGAGCAAAATCTCAGTCAGTCCCTCAGCGTAGACCTCCCAACCCATGGTGGTAAGCCCTTCACCAGTTGCGGGTACATCACTGAAGCCGTGTTGTTGGTTTGCTTTAAACACGGTGCGGGTGTAATAGTTCACACCCAGAAAATCGAGTGGCTGATTAATAAGTGCCATATCACCCGGTTCAATTTGAGGGCGGTCCTCAATAGCGAGCCGTTCATGTACGCGGGGATAATGACCCGTGAGCATGGGTTGTAAATACCATAAGTTATGATACTGATGAGCAAATTCAGCCGCATCCAAATCCGCTGGGCTGGAAGTCAGCGGGTGGCAAGGGCTAAAGTTTAGCACAACCCCTAACTGAGGCGACGCGCTCTGCGCAAAATGTTGGCGAAGCGTTTTAAGGGCTAGACCGTGCGCCAAAAGCAGGTGGTGTGCGGCTTGACGTCCCTGTTTACGGCGAGAACCTGCATCAGCTTGTGGCCCTGGTGCGTGGATACCCGCCTCATAGCCTAAATATGCACTGCAGAACGGTTCATTTAACGTCGCAATACTGGCTACTTTACCTCCTAGCGCATCGGCAATGACAGCCGCATAATCAGCAAATCGATAGGCTGTCTGGCGGTTTAACCATCCGCCCTGATCTTCCAAATACTGGGGTAGATCCCAATGGTAAAGTGTTACGTGAGACTGAATCCCGCGTTCAGCGAGCGCTTCTACGAGCTTGATATAGAAGTTTAAGCCACTTCGATTGATGTCGCCATTGGCTTTGATTACTCGTCCCCAAGCGATGGAAAAACGGTATGCATCAACACCCAATTCACTAATCAGTTCAACATCCTCTTGCCAACGGTGGATGTGGTCGCAGGCGACATCGCCATTGCTGCCATCCTTGATGGTATCCGGTCGATCACAGAAAGTATCCCAAATACAGGCCTCACGACCCGCACTATCGCCCTCGATCTGAAAGGATGAGGTGGCGACACCAAATGTAAAATTGGCGTGGTTTAAAACGGATTGGCTAGGAAGCGTTATTTTTTTCATAAGAGTTCGCCCGTCGGGCAGGTTTTAATTGCCTTTGAATTAAATTATGCTATACATGAAAGCGCTTACATAATACTAGATGGTCTGATGGCTATCGTCAAAAAATAAAGCAAGAGGGAATTATGACAACTCCACAAACCTCAGCGTTGCATGGGAGTGGACAGCCGACCGATTATCGGTTTGCACTTACCGCACTCACATCACTGTTTTTTATTTGGGGCTTTATTACCTGCCTCAACGATATTCTTATTCCATACCTCCGCCTGTTATTCGATCTGAATTACGCTCAGTCTATGCTTATTCAGTTCTGTTTCTTTGGGGCCTATTTTATTATCTCGGTACCTGCGGGTTTGATGGTCGGTAAAATCGGTTATAAATCGGGAATTATTGTCGGTTTACTGACAGCGGGTGCCGGCTGTGTATTGTTTTATCCAGCAGCACAAATGGAAGTGTACGGGTTATTCCTGGGCGCGTTATTTATCCTAGCGTCGGGCGTGACCATTCTCCAAGTTGCCGCTAATCCTTATGTGACACGCTTAGGGCCGGAAAAAACGTCATCCAGCCGCCTGACAATGACACAGGCGTTTAACTCGCTGGGTACCACCGTTGCGCCGTTTTTTGGAACATGGCTTATTTTTGGCGGTGTTGCTGATCCCGAAGTTTCTGGTGTTTCCAAAGATACCGTTTCACTCCCTTATTTCATTCTTGCTGCGACCCTCGTCATTATGGCGCTGGTATTTGTCCGCTTAAAGCTACCTGCAATGGGTAAAGTCGACCAAGCAGCTCCGTTGCCGACGCAGGGCGGCGCTTGGGGCCAAAAACATCTAGTCTTGGGTGCGCTCGGTATCTTCGTTTATGTCGGTGCTGAAGTCGGTATTGGTAGTTTCCTCGCCATCTACCTGTCACAGGACGACATCGGTGGTATGTCGACTTCACAAGCTTCACACTACATTTCTTGGTATTTCGGTGGCGCTATGGTGGGGCGTTTTATTGGTGCAGCCGTTATGCAACGTTTCGCTGGTAACCGCGTACTGTTATTTAACGCAGCCTGTGCCATCTTACTGATACTGACCACGATCTTCAGTTCAGGCGCATTAGCAATGTGGTCGATTCTATTTGTCGGCTTGTGCAACTCGATAATGTTCCCAACCATTTTTAGTCTGGCACTGCAAGGCTTAAAAGAAAGCACGGGGCAGGGTTCAGGCATTCTTTGTCTAGCGATTGTTGGTGGCGCAGTATTGCCGCTGTGTCAGGGGGCTTTAGCCGATATGATCGGTGTTCAAGCCGCGTTTGTCGTGCCCTTGATGTGCTACGCCTACATCGCCTACTACGGTTTCGCCGGTTACGTACCACGTGCCTTTAAAAAAGCAAAGCAAACAGCTGAGGTTGCAGAATAATGAGACACAAAAAATGGCTATTGGCTGCGCTTCCCGCAGCCATTCTTTCGGCTTGCACAGCAGACACGGCGGCGCCGACTGACGAGAGCTCGGTTTGGCCGGCGTTAGATATCCCCGTTGTTCAACAGCCAGCAATGGAACAACGTATTGATGCATTACTCGCCGAGATGACGCTCGAGCAAAAAGTGGCGCAGATGATCCAGCCTGAAATTCGTGACATCACAGTTGAAGATATGCGCCGATATGGATTCGGTAGTTACTTAAATGGTGGTGGTGCGTTCCCCAATAACGATAAATATGCCACACCGCAGGACTGGATTGCGCTTGCCGAGGCGATGTATCAGGCATCAGTCGACGACAGCGTCGACGGTATTGATATCCCCACTATGTGGGGTACCGATGCGGTGCACGGTCATAACAACGTGTTGGGTGCGACGATATTCCCACACAATATCGGTTTAGGAGCAGCACGCAATCCAGCGCTTATCGAAGCTATCGCGGAAGTGACGGCGACTGAAGTGATGGTCACGGGAATCGACTGGGTGTTTGCCCCGACTGTCGCTGTTGCGCGCGATGTGCGATGGGGACGTACCTATGAGAGTTACTCTGAGGATCCTGCGGTTGTGCGTGATTACTCAGCCTCCATCGTGCGCGGGTTACAAGGTCATGTAGACGGCGACTTTTTGTCCGAAAAAAACGTTATTAGTACGGTAAAACACTTTATTGGCGATGGTGGTACCACTGATGGTATTGACCAAGGTAATACTCAGGTCGACGAGCAGACTCTATTTGATATCCATGCCCAAGGTTATGTGGGGGGTCTCGAGGCGGGTGCTCAAACGGTCATGGCGAGTTTTAACCGTTGGAATGGTGAAAAAATCCATGGTAGTAAATATCTTCTGACGGATGTGCTTAAAGAGAAGATGGGCTTTGACGGATTTGTCGTGGGAGACTGGAACGGTCATGGACAAATTGAGGGTTGCACCAATGATAACTGCCCACAAGCTGCAAATGCCGGACTTGATGTCTATATGGTGCCAACCCAAGCGTGGAAGCCTTTGTACGAAAACCTTATTGCACAGGTAAAAGATGGCACTATTGCAGAATCTCGTATTGATGACGCAGTGCGCCGAATTTTGCGTGTAAAAATGCGTGCTGGACTATTTGATAAGCCGTCACCCGCTAACCGTCCATTGTCGGGTAAAACCGAACTCATTGGTGCTGAAGAACACCGCGCAATTGCTCGTCAAGCCGTGCGAGAGTCTTTGGTGTTACTGAAGAACAACAACAACGTGTTACCGATAAAGCCGAACCAACGTGTGTTGGTTGCTGGACCGGCAGCCGATAACATTGGTCAACAGTCCGGTGGCTGGACGATAAGCTGGCAGGGTACGGGTAATACCAATGAAGACTTCCCAGGTGGCACGTCGATCTACGATGGCATCGCTAATGCTGTAAAACAAGCAGGCGGCGAAACTGAGCTTGCTGTTAATGGTGAGTATCAAGAAAAGCCTGATGTTGCAGTGGTCGTTTATGGTGAAACACCTTACGCCGAAGGTAATGGCGATATTGACAATGTAGATTATCAACGCGGTAATGCGGTTGATCTTGAACTGTTAAAACGACTTAAAGAGAAGGGTATCCCTGTTGTTTCGGTGTTTATCAGTGGTCGACCCATGTATGTGAACCCGGAGCTCAATGCTTCTGATGCCTTTGTAGCCGCGTGGCTGCCGGGTAGCGAGGGCGCAGGCGTCGCGGATGTACTTGTGACAGATGCCGAAGGACAGACACGTTTCCCAATCTCTGGTCAATTGCCTTTTTCTTGGCCGAAGACGCCAACTCAGGGACGCTTAAACGGTGATGAGGCAAATTACGATCCACTGTTTAAACTCGGCTATGGTTTGAGCTTTGATGACAATGTGACCATCGACACATTAAATACGGATTTCGCGGGCAGTGATGTTCCGTTAGAGATGGCTATATTTGATCGCGCGCCACAAGCGCCGTGGCGGTTGATGATAGGCAGTAACGCGAAGCGCACTGAAGTGACAAGCAGCATCCAGTCACTGAACGGCGTAAAAACTGAAACGTTTGATGATCAAGTTCAAGAGGATGCCCGACGCTTTATGTTTGAAGGCGAGGGTGCAAACTACTTTAGTTTTGTAAGTCCTTTCCCACGCGATTTGCGGGCGTATAGTGTCGAGGATGGCGTGCTGAGTGTGACGGTTAAAGCGAGTCCAGATAAGCCGCTGACATTGTCACTGAACTGTGGACCTGATGCCTGTGAGTTTAGTCAGAACATTGAAGCGTATCTAAATGAAGACTCAGCGCAACAATGGACCACGTTAAACTTTTCGGTTCAATGCTTGGAACAAGCGGGCGTAGACACGGCTAGTACGGGTGAAATATTGCGTGTGGGTAGTTCTGCAGATACTAATGTCAGTATTCGCGATGCTCGCCTGCAAGTAACCAAAAACATAAACGCTGAAGCACTATGTTTGTCGAGCGGTAAAAATTAATTCGCTCGTTGAACGCTGATAAGGCAAAAGAAAAAGCCAGCTAATAATTTAGCTGGCCTTTTTAATGGGTGTTGCTTGTTGGTCCAGGGAAGACAACAAGCAACTGAGTTACGCAAGCTTAGAAGGTGTAACGTGCACCGACTGCGTAACGCGGACCGTATTGACGTGCGAATAAAAACTGCTCTTCGTAACGCCCGTAACCTTCTTCGGTTTCGTTGTTGAGGTTAATACCTTCAAAGAATACCGTTAGCTTTTCAGTCACGTCATAGTTAACACTTAAGTCCCATTGTCCATATGACTTAGCGAACTGTGGTGGCGCATCTGAAGAACCTTGTGCTTGACCAACACCAATCAGGTAGCTATCGCGCCAAGCGTATGTAGCGCGGACAGACCAACCATCTTTCTCATAGAATGCTTGAAAGTTGGCTGAGTCACTTAATCCTGTAAGCGGTGCTTGCTGCTCGAGGCTAGTCACATCAAAACGTACATCGCCATCGACGAATGTTGCGTTGGCAGCTAAACCAAAACCCGACCGACCAAAGAGGTGCTGAGCTGCAATTTCAAAGCCGTCTACGCTCTTACTATCGGTGTTGCTCGGACGACTAATGCTCCAAACAATTAAAGGGTCATCTGCATTCGGTTCAATAGCACCATCTGCATTACCGTAGCCGTTGGCTATCATTTGCTCAAAGATTGCCGTACTGGTGGCTTGATCACCGCGTGCCTCAACATCAGCGACAGCCTGCTGATAGCGAGGCCCTTCAAAGATGTCACGCAAACCTTCTACGGTCGTTTCGGTGATGGTGGTTTGAACAAAGTTATCAACATCCTTTTTAAAGTAACCAACCGATGCGTAGCTACCTTCGCCATAATAATATTCGATGGCTAAGTCGAGGTTGGTTGACTCAAATGGCAACAGGTTAGGGTTACCTGAGCTACCTGTGCGTGCGCCAGGTTTTGGACTCGCTGATAAGCTACGACCGCCTGCCAGTGCGCCTAACGGAGCACGAGAGATGGTTTTACCCGTAGAGAAGCGACCAATCAATTGATCGGTGAAGTTAACCTTCAAGTCGAGCATCGGCAAGAACACATCGTGTTCGCCGGTTTGCGTTAAGAAGGTTGCATCACCTTGCTCGTATTGCATGATCCACTCTGAAGCGCTCACCCAATTGACTTGTTGTTCAACACGTTGACGTACAGTACTAGTAACATCCGTGGTCTCGTAGCGAACACCAACATTGAGCTCGGTTAAGAACGAACCGATCATAAACTCCCACTCTGATTGCAGGAAGATAGCGTCGGTTTGTTCGCGCACGTAACTTTGACTATCGATACCATCATAATACGCATCAGCGACGAATTCATCGGCACCCATCAGATCTTCGGTTAGATAAGCGACATGGCGCGCCAGCGCTTCGTTATAATCGTAGGTGTAATAGTAGTTCTGTGCTAAATCAGAACCACCGCCTTCAAATTCGTCTAAAAAGCCACTGGTATCATGGTACTCGAACATGCCGTCAGGGAATATTTCGGCGAAGCTCGGGCTGAAGCCGGGTCCACCGCGTAAACCACTCCACGCTTCGTAACCACCCATATCTTGGTCGGTACGTGAGATACCCGCTTTCACAGAAACCAGAGGGATATCCAGCACAGAGTTATACCAAGTACCTTCAACCTGATACTGTTTTACGTTTGACTCACCTGGGGAGTGAATGAATTGACCAAAGTTAGAGCCAATTTCGTTTGGCGCTAGCACCGAAGTCCCATTGTTCCAAAGTACGCTTGCTTGAGGGATTTCGCCGTTACGATAGTCGTAGATTTTGGTTTGCAGCTGGTCAGAGCCCATAATGATTTGACCATTGGAACCAAGACCTGGATCAGCACCGTTGTCGATGCTGTTGCTTGAGTCATGTGCATCGACCCAAAGCCGGAAGTCGGGGGTAATGTCCCATGTCAGGTTCAAACCGACTGAGTCCGCTTCGATTTCAGTGGTATCCCAGTTTGCAGTAAATGAGGCGTCATTGCCCGCGATATCGGCGTAAACGGCCGTGCCGTTCTCATCTAAGATATACGAGTTGATGTTGCCACCAAATTCGTTCCAAATGCCCCAGCCGAATCCGACACGACCCGAGGTTCGACGTGAACCCGTGTAATCAGCGGTGAACACCATGGTGTCGGTGGGCGCAAATTGAAATGTTACTTGGCCATTGGTGCGTTCGTTTTGAACGTCGGTAAAGCCATAGTTCATATCTTTCGGGAAGAAGTGGTTGCCAATACGTTCACCATCCTCGCCAATCGGGCGGGGGTCAACGTAGTCCCCCTCGTCAAGATCCGGTAAACCTACGTTCGCCTGCCAACCTTGAATATTGGCATACTGTTGACGAAAATCGCGGCGTTGTTGAGATACCGAGACTGACACACCAAACATGTCGTCGGCAAACGTATTACTGTATACCGCAGCCAGTTCTGGCGTCACGCTATCGCCTTTCTCGACTGAACTATCGTGTAGCGCCTTACCCATGACTACGAACTTCTGCCCAGAGTGCTGGAACGGACGCGTGGTGACAATATTCACTGTTGCGCCTAAACCGCCACTCGGCGTGTCTGCTCGAGCTGTTTTATACACTTCCAGAGCTGTTACACCTTCAGAAGAGAGGGCTTCTAGACTATATGAGCGAGTAAAACCTGTGCCTGGCATCTGGCGGTTATTTAACGTAATTAAGTTAAACTCTGGACCAAATCCACGCACTGTAATCTGGCTGCCTTCGCCGTCGTTTCGACTTACCGATACACCGGTAATACGCTGCAGTGATTCTGCCAAATTGGTATCAGGGAATTTACCCATTTCTTCTGCCGAAATGGCATCCACGACACCGCTCGACTGACGTTTAAAGTCAGTTGAGCGTGCTAAACTGCCGCGAATACCACTGACATTAATGACTTCAATGGACTCTTCTTTGGCTTTCTCTTCGTTATCTTGTCCTTGATCTTGTGCGTATACAGGAAACGCGAGACCTGCGGTCAGTACGAGTGACACTGCCGTTGCAACAGGACTTATGCTAAACGTCATTGGTTTTTTCATTGTTCTATCCATTTCTGTTTGTCGTACTGCTTAGAAGTTATCGATGACTAAGTTATCCAATTGATACTCAGCACCGAGCGACTGACCCCAGGTTGGGAAAATCATAATGGTTTTGATATCGCTGATGTCTAAACCGGCGTCAAACAGTGACTGTAGTGTAAAGTTGTATGTTGCCCATTCGCCTGCAACGGGCTCTTCGCCATAGTTGCCACTCGCCAAAGGAACTTCTACGAAAACACTGCTATCGCTTGATTCAACTTTAAACAACCATTGTGCGTCAGCGCCTTCGGGCTGACTTAAAACTCGCATGTCGAAACTGATTGCACCGTTAGCTAGCATGGCCGAAGCATCAAATGAAACGTCTTCTTTAGCTTGGAAGCCGAGCACCGTCTCTGGGTTGCTTTGAATAACAAACTCAGTGACTTGTCCATGGTCATCGCCACTATCAACGACACCAGGCGTTGAGCCGGCACAGCAGTCAAACAGATTCCAGTCCTCATTCAAAGACTCTTCGAATATAGCCAAGCCTTCCTGCCCAGCACTCGGGTTATAAATGCGTGCCTCATCAACACGGTAGACAGCGCCTTCACCAGTACCCCAAGCAGGGTAAATCATGACAACGTCGATTGCCGAGAGGTCAAAGTCTTGATTGGCGATTTCTTGCAAACTAAAGGTATAGGTTTGCCATTCACCGACGACCGGCTCTGCGCCACCACTGCCCGCAGTGAGGTCGAGTTCAAGCGCTGACTCAGCATTATTGGATTCAATTTTGAATTTCCAGACAGCGTCAGGATTGGACGGTGACTCAACGACTTTTAAATCGAACTGAACGACACCTTCGACCATTAGAGCGCTCGCATCAAATTTGATGCCTGAATCTTCGGGGGGCTTAAAGCCCAATACTGCGGGTTCAGCACCGACAGAAAACTCCGCGACATTACCACGTTCTTCATCAGTAACAACAACGGGCGTTGTGCCACCACAACAGTCCCACATCGGCCAGTCAGGATTTTCGCTGTCACCAAATAAAACCAGTTCAGGTGAGGCTGCTTCTGGTGACACGATCTCAGCGTTGGTAACGAGGTATTCGGCGCCATTACCCATATCCCATGTCGGGAAGATCATTAACACATCGATTGCAGTAGGCTCTAAGCCAGCGTCAACCAGTGTTTGGATTGGAAAGGTATAGGTTTGCCATTCGCCTACAGTGGGCGCAACACCTTCTTCACTCGCTGTTAATGGTACCTGCCCTGCGGTTTGAGCGTCGTTACTTTCAACTTTAAATAGCCATTCTGCACTGCCATTGCTTGGTGGGGTGACCACTTTTAAATCGAAAGTGAAGTAACCTGACTCAATAATTTGCGTTGCATCGTAAGGTTGTGGAGAAACGGTTTCGTCTTCGATGAATGCTTCGCGACTGACAAAGCCATTCACGGTAGGTGTTTCGTTAACCACAAACTTATACACATCACCTTTATCTGCATCACTGACTAGTTCAGGTGTTGAACCACCACAGCAATCCCACGCAGGCCAGGCGGGGTTAGGCGTGCCGTCAAAAATGGTGAGTGTGTCGGGGATAGTTGTACTCGGGGGTACTGGAATAGGGGCTTTACCGGTTACAAGAGTTTCTTCGTCTTTATAACCTGCACGAACGGTTTCACAACCTTTGCCCGTATCAGGGTTTTGTGAACACTGGAAAACGCGAACATAATCGATTTCTAACGTTTGACCTTCTGAGAAAGCGCTTTCATCGATACCCAAGTTATTGACGTTTTCAGGCCAATCACCGCCTACTGCAAGGTTCATGATGAGATAAAAGCGCTGGTCGAAAGGCTCAGGACCGTATGCAACTTCAAGCTCACCAGTGCTTTGGTTATAAAATTCGGTATACCAACCTTGGTGGTTTAGACCAATGGCTTCGCCTTTGCTGTTGTAGCGAACGGTGGACTCCATTTGGGTTGCGTAGAGGTAGTCGTCCACGTACCAACGAATTTCACCTTGCTGCCACTCGATAGCATAGGTGTGGAATTCGTCTGCTGGATTGCCCTCTACAGCGTATGACTTGCCCGAAGAATCGTTATCAGGCCATTCGCTACCGTAGTGTAGGGTGCCGTGAATGTTGTTCTCAACATTACCTTCTTCGTCGGTCGTTTTAAGATTAACGGCTTCGACAATATCAATTTCGCCGGATTTCGGCCAAGTACCATAAACTGAATCGGTTGGCATCATCCAAACTGCGGGCCAACTACCTTGTCCTGATGGCATTTTTGCGCGCACTTCGATACGGCCGTACTTAAAGTCACCTTTCATTTTGCTGTTTAAACGTGCTGATGTATAAGGCTTCTCAGCACCTTCTTCAGCCGGAAGGGCAACTATTTTCAAAGTATCATCTGAAACATACGCATTGTCAGGACTGTCGGTGTAGCATTGTTGCTCATTATTGCCGCCACCCTGGCAGTTGACTTCAAAGTTCCATTTACGTTCGTCAATACTGTCACCGTCGAACTCGTCACTCCAAACAAGTTCCCAGTCCTCAACGGGAGCAGTGGTATCAATTTGGGTGTAGTCAGTGTTGGTTTCGACACTGTCGCCACCACACCCTACGAGGCCGAGCGCAACTAGCGCTGCGGCAATAGGGCGTATTTTTGTTGTTATCGGGTTCATAATTGAATTCCTGATTCATCGTTCTTGTTGTACGGCTGCGTTGAAAATGTAAGCGCTTTCACAAACTAGAACAAAAAATTAACAACGTCAATGTGTGGTATTAACTTCTTGTTTCGAATTTGTGACAACCTTTTTGGACGCCGCATTCATCAGAGCTATTGTATTATCAAGCATACGATTACTAAAGCCCCACTCATTGTCGTACCACGCCATCACTTTAACTAACCGTCCATTGACCCGAGTTTGGCGCGCATCAAAAATACTCGAATGATCATTATGATTGTAGTCAGAGGAGACCAAAGGTAACTCGTTGATCGCCAAGACCTGGCTCATAGGCGCTTGGTTTGTAGCGGCTTTAACGATAGCGTTCACCTCTTCTACGGTTGTATCACGTGCTGCGATAAAGTTGAGGTCCACTAAAGACACATTCGGGGTCGGGACACGCACAGCCAAACCATCAAAACGACCCTGTAACTCGGGAATCACGAGTCCAACCGCGGCAGCTGCGCCTGTTTTTGATGGAATCATGTTTTGTGCAGCCGCTCGGGCACGTTGTAAGTCGCTGTGATAGGAGTCAGTTAAGCGCTGATCGTTAGTGTATGCATGCACGGTGGTCATCAACCCGGACTCAATACCCAGGGATTCGTGCAGTATTTTCGCCACCGGTGCCAAACAGTTAGTTGTACAGGAGGCGTTCGAAATAATATCCATGTCCGCTGTTAGAATTTCATCATTCACACCGAAGACAACAGTGGCATCAACGTTTTTTCCCGGGGCAGAGATAATCACTTTTTTCGCGCCGGCATCAATGTGTGCTTTAGCTTTATCGCGTTCTGTGAATAAGCCGGTACATTCGAGTACAACATCAATGTTTAGCGCCTGCCAGGGCAGCTGGCTTGGGTCACGCTCAGCGTAAACACTGACAGTGTGATTATCTATCGACAAGCTATTTGTGCCAGCTTCCACTTGTGCGGCAAATCGACCGTGTACCGTGTCAAATTGAAGCAGATGTGCAAGCACATCGGGTGAGCCAAGGTCATTAATCGCGACGAGCTCGATACGGTCAGTCAAATCGCGTTCATAAAGAGCGCGTACAATGTTTTTTCCGATTCGTCCAAAACCATTTATTGCTATACGGATGGGCATAACTACTCCTAACTATTATTTTGTTGTGGCTTGTTTGCTGTAACGGGAGCCCTTAAGACCCTCTTTTACACGCGCGAGTTTTTCTCTAAATTTTGGTCCTCGTTGCAATGTGTAACCGGCAATAATTGCGTCGATCAGTACTAGCTGAGCAATACGAGAAGCCATTGGCATATATTGGTCGGTATCTTCGGGCACGTTTGTCGACACGGTCAATTGACAGTTTTCGGATAGCGGGCTATTCGGTGCCGTTATACCGATGACCGTTGCCTTATTGTCGTGTGCAATGGCTGCTATTTCGCAAAGTGCTTTTGTGCGACCTGTGTGACTAATGCAAACAAGGACATCATGAGGTTCACTATTTATAGCCCACATACGTTGGACAAGTGGGTCATCTGAAAACACCGATGGCGTATCAAATCGGGCAAATTTATTCTGTGCGTCGTGGGCCACAGAGGCCGACGCCCCGAAACCAAAAAATGCGATTTTTCGAGCACCCACCAAGGCTTCAACGGTGGCAGCAATAGGGCGGCTATCCAGCGACTGCCGCGCAATACTCAACGCATTTAATGTCGAGTCAAAAATCTTTTGTGTGATTTGATCAACATTGTCGTCTTCTTCGATATCTCGGTTCACGAATGGCGTACCCTGTGCGAGGCTTTGTGCCAACTGCAGCTTAAAGTCAGGATAGCCTTTGCAGCCCAAGCGTCGACAAAACCGATTCACGGTCGGTTCACTGACCTCCGCCAGAGCCGCCAAACTGGCAATGCTTCGGTGAATGGCCTGTTCGGGCTCATGCAAAATCAATGCGGCTACTTTACGTTCAGATTTGCTGAACTGATTTTGCTCTGACGAGATACGGTTAATTAAATCCATCTGTTTCACGGCTCATTATGTAATTTAGTTACGAAATTATTTGTTATATTGACAAACTTATCACCTTTACACTAGTCTAAATGTAGTAAAGTTACAAAAACAAGCAGCTAAAATTAATCGAGGCATGCATGACAGACAGTTTGCAACGCAGTGATTTAGTGTTATTTGGGGTGCTGGGTGACCTGTCACGGCGCAAGTTAATTCCTGCGCTTTTTCAATTAGATCGCAGTGGGTTATTGCATCAAGAGAGTAAAATTATTGGTGTCGCCAGAGAGGAATTAAGTGCCAGTCAGTTTGAAGAGCGCGTTAAGGATACGCTGCAAACGTTTGTGTCTAATGATGAATTGGTTGATGATGTGTTGAAGCGGTTTTGTAAGCGCTTTCATTATGTTGAAATGGATTTTTCGCAAGCTGAAGCCTACGAAACGCTTAAAGCGGTGATCGCTAAAGACGTCGATCGCGTGTTCTACCTCGCCACGCCACCGAGTTTATACGCAACAATTTGCGCGGGATTGAGCGGTCAATCTCTGATTCAAGCAAGTACGCGGGTGATTCTGGAAAAACCGATCGGCCACAATTTGGCTTCTTCACAAACGATTAATCAAGCGGTGGCGCAGTACTTTCAAGAGAGTCAAATCTATCGAATCGACCATTACCTCGGTAAAGAAACCGTACTAAATTTATTGGCGTTGCGTTTTGCCAATGCATTGTTTGCATCCAACTGGGACAACTCGGCTATCGACCATATTCAGATTACGGCTGCCGAAAAAGTTGGGGTTGAAGGGCGTTGGAGCTATTACGACGACGCAGGTCAGTTGCGCGACATGGTGCAAAATCATTTACTTCAAGTGCTGTCGTTAATCGCAATGGAACCGCCTTCACGACTGGATGCAGAGAGCATCCGTGAAGAGAAATTAAAGGTGTTGAAAGCTTTACGACCGATTGATACGTCAAACTGCAAAGATGTCTCGGTACGAGGTCAGTATCAAGGTGGCTTTATCGGTGAGACGAAAGTGCCGGGATATTTGCAGGAAGAGGGCGCTCGCGAGAACAGCGATACAGAAACCTTTGTTGCCCTCAAAGTCAATATTGATAACTGGCGTTGGTCAGGCGTTCCATTTTATTTGCGCACTGGCAAACGAATGCCAGAAAAGCGCAGTGAAGTCGTTATTACTTTCAAGAAACAACCCCACAATATTTTCAGCGATACAACCGCTGAGTTACAGCCCAACAAACTCGTTATTCGACTACAACCGGATGAGGGCGTCGAAGTTCAGATGCTTAACAAAATTCCAGGGTTGGGTAAACAGATGCATCTTAAAGCCACGACATTGGACTTAAGTTTCGACGAGACGTTTGAGAAAAAACGTATTGCCGATGCGTATGAGCGACTCATGCTCGAGGCAATGCAGGGTAACCAATACTTATTTGTGCACCGTGACGAGGTCGAGTATGCATGGCGCTGGGTCGATGGCATTCTCGCTGCATGGGAACAAAACGAACAACCACCCAAACCTTATCACGCCGGCACCTGGGGGCCTGTATCAGCCGTTTCTTTATTAGCGCATGACGGAAGGCAGTGGGATGAATAAAATAGAGGGAATCAACGTGAATACTTTTGATAGTAACCAAGCATTATCCAGTTCATTAAGCGATCGTATCGCAAACATTCTTGCGAGCGCCATTGAACAGAAAGGCGCCGCGACGCTTGTCGTGTCGGGTGGACGCACTCCTAAGCCCTTGTTTGCTGAGCTAAATCAAAAACCACTCGATTGGTCAAAGGTGACTATTCTGTTAGCCGATGAACGCTGGGTATTGCCCGATTCAGATGATAGCAACGATAAACTGATAAAAACTTGCTTATTAAAAAATAAAGCGGCTGCTGCTAAGTACGTTAGTCTTTTTACCGGTCATGAGCACGCGGAAAATGCAGCGACTGCCTTAGAATCCATAGTTGCGAATTTACCGAAGTTCGATGTGGTCGTGTTAGGAATGGGTAATGACGGACATACCGCATCACTCTTTCCGTGTTGCCAGCAACTTGAGGCTGGACTAACCCAACCGCAGGCGCTTATAGCGACACAGCCAACGACGGCACCCTACACGCGACTTAGCTTAACCAAACAGCGCTTACTGAACAGCCATAATGTGTTTTTCCACATTACGGGCGACGATAAATGGTCGGTATTGCAAACCGCTATCGAGCAACCTGATGCAAAGAAATACCCCATTAGTGATTTTGTTCATGCCGGAACAACGCCCATTGATGTTTACTACTCAGCTGCGTAAGAGGTGTTTATGAATCCGATAGTAGAACGTGTCACGCAACGTATTGAAGCGCGCAGCAAAGCAACACGCCAGGCCTATCAAGAACGCATGGAACATGCACGCCGTAAAGGTCCACACCGCAGTGCGTTGTCTTGCGGCAATCTAGCGCATGGCTTTGCCGCCTGTGGGCAATCAGATAAAAGCGAACTGCGCAGTTTGACGAAAGCCAATATTGGTATCGTGACTGCGTATAACGATATGTTGTCGGCCCATCAGCCTTATCATGATTATCCGGAAAAGCTTAAAAGGGCGATTCGCGATGTTGGCAGCGTCGCACAAGTCGCTGGTGGCGTACCTGCCATGTGTGACGGGGTCACTCAAGGGCAACCGGGTATGGAGTTGAGTCTACTGAGCCGTGACGTCATTGCCATGGCAACGGCAGTGAGTTTGTCTCACAACATGTTTGATGGCGGCTTGATGCTCGGCATATGCGACAAAATCGTACCGGGTCTTTTGATCGCAGCATTGAGCTTTGGCCATATGCCATTTATTTTCGTACCTGCAGGCCCCATGCCGTCGGGCATCTCTAATAAAGAGAAGGCGCGTATCCGCGAGCTGTATGCGGAAGGTAAAGTTGATAAAGAGCAGTTACTTGACGCTGAATCTGCATCTTATCACTCAGCCGGTACGTGCACGTTCTATGGCACTGCCAACTCTAATCAGTTGGTCATTGAGATGATGGGTTTGCACCTGCCCGGCGCGTCGTTCGTGAACCCTGGCAGTGAACTGCGTGAGCAATTGACTCGTGCCGCTGCGCAGCACGTCACACGTATAACCGATCTGGGTGCCGATTACCGTCCTATTGGCGAGATTGTGACGGCTAAAACGATTGTAAACGGCATCATTGGGCTGTTGGCAACAGGCGGCTCGACCAACCACACCATGCACCTTGTCGCTGTAGCGAAAGCAGCGGGTTATCAAGTCGATTGGAATGATTTTGCTGAATTATCCTCCGTTACGCCGTTATTGACCCGAATATATCCAAACGGACAAGCGGATATTAATCACTTTCAACGCGCCGGCGGGATGCCGTTCTTAATTCGTGAATTATTGCGAGCCGATTTATTACACAACGACGTTGAGACGGTTGTCGGCCACGGGCTCGACAAATATCAGCAGCGCCCAACGCTCACCGAAGAAGGGCAGCTGACCTGGGTCGATATTGCTGAAGAATCGCTCGACGAAGACGTTTTACGACCGCACACCCAAGCATTCAATAAGCATGGAGGCTTAGAGGTCCTGTCTGGTAACTTGGGGCGTGCGGTCATCAAAACATCCTCCCTGCCAGAGGGTATTCAACCAATCACTGCACCGGCTGTGGTGTTCACCAGTCAACATGAATTGGTAGACGCGTTCAAAGCAGACAAACTAAACAAAGATTGTGTAGTCGTCGTGCGTTACCAAGGCCCCAAAGCGAATGGTATGCCGGAATTACACAAACTCACACCATCACTGAGTGTTTTGCAAAAGCGCGGTTATCATGTCGCGTTAGTCACCGACGGACGTATGTCGGGGGCATCAGGCACGGTTCCAGCCGCCATCCACGTAACGCCCGAAGCGGTCGACGGCGGGGTGATCGCGAAGATCAAGGATGGTGATCTGGTCAGCGTTGACTTTGAAAATGCCCGTTTAGAGGTGCTTGTTGACGAGAATGAATTAAACGCGCGTGATATAGTCGCGCCAGATTTATCAGAATATCAATTTGGCATGGGACGAGAGTTGTTTGGCAACTTTCGAGATAGTTTGAGTGGCGCTGAGTCAGGCGCATCCGTGCTCTTTAGGGAAGATTAGTAAATGGTAAACGACTCACAGCTCGACCTAAGCACGGAATTTGCCGTGGTCGCAGATATTGGTGGCACCAATGCGCGTTTCGGTCGCATCAACTTAAAAACCTTTGAACTCGATCGCATACAAGTGTTTCCTTGTGCGGACTATTTAAATCTAACCGATGCTTTGATTGCATATCGTGATCAGCAAGGCGTTGCATTAGAGCACGTAGCGATTGCTATAGCCTGTCCGGCGGAGGGTGACTCGATTCAAATGACTAACCATCACTGGCAATTCTCCGTACGTGGTACGCGTGAAGCGCTGGGGTTAACTAGTTTTATCGTATTGAACGATTTCGCTGCCGCTGCAATGAGCTTGTTGACGCTTGATAAAAGCGAAACAAAGAAAATCGGCGGTGGTAAAAAGGTCGAAACCGCTCCCTGTGCCGTACTTGGCGCAGGTACGGGCCTAGGTGTTGGACATTTAGTTCATTTGCCTAACGGCGATGTAATGCCGCTGCCAGGTGAAGGGGGTCATGCGGATTGGGCGCCACTTAACGAAAAGGAATGGGCGATTCACGAATTTCTGGCACGTCGTTTTGATGGCCGGGTATCAGCAGAACGGCTCCTTTCCGGTCCCGGCATTGAAAACCTTTATCAAGCTATCGCGCACTACCACGACAGAGCAGTACCGCCATTACGCGCAAAGACCATTGGAGCGCGTGCTTTAACGAACTGCGATGCGATAGCGACAGAGACGGTCAATCAGTTTTTTGCCAGCCTGGGCAGTTTTGCCGGCAACCTTGCGCTGACACTTAACACTCGCGGCGGTGTGTATATTGCAGGAGGTGTAGTACCCAAACTACTGCCACTCATGGCCGCTTCCGAATTTAGAACACGATTTGAACAAAAGGGTCGTTTCTGTAATTTAGCCGAGTCGATTCCCTGTTATGTGATAACCGCCGAACATGCTGGCATGCGTGGCGTAGCACAGTACTTAAAACAAACATTACGTAAAGCACCAGCGACAGCTGATATCGATTGAGGACTCTGATGAACTATTCTGCTAACGATATTCTTAATGCGTCGAGCGTTATACCTGTGATTGTCATTGATGACATTCAACAGGCTGTGCCGCTCGGAAGAACACTCTGTAAGCAAGGTTTTAAAGTGTTGGAAGTAACCTTAAGGACGCCCGCTGCGTTACACGCGATTGAGGAAATGCGCCGCGAGCTCCCCGATGCTATTGTTGGCGCGGGTACCGTTACAAACATCACTCAGCTGACCCAAGTGCAAACGGCCGGTGCACAATTTGCGATAAGTCCAGGTGCCACGCCCGCTTTATTAGAGGCCGGCAAGGGCGCTGATATTCCATTGATTCCCGGCATTGCAACCGTATCCGAATTAATGATGGGGATCGAGTACGGCTATGATCGGTTTAAGTTGTTCCCGGCTGAAGCCGTTGGCGGCGTAAAATTATTGAAATCGATTCATGGACCGTTCCCTGATATTCGCTTTTGTCCCACAGGCGGTATCAACGAGAGCAACTACCAAGACTACCTCGCGTTACCGAACGTAAGTTGCGTGGGTGGCTCATGGATCATGCCTAAGTAATGTTGCAACTGGGTTATCTGTATTTCAGGTAACCCACATCTATTGTCCCTCCCTGTTGCATGGGTTAAGTGCGAGCCGCTACTATATACTGAGTTTTCGCCTAATTACTCAACCGAGGATGTATCCATGCCCGTCGACACTCAATTAACGGTCAAACAAGCCCAACAAATTGCTAATTTACAAACTCAATTTAACCAGGGCCTTGATGCGCATTGGCCGATGGCGCCCAAATTGACGCGTGATGATTTTGCGGCGGTTATTGTGGAGCTTGGAGAGCGCTATGAACACCTCGGCTACAAGTGGTGGAAAAAGCAAACCGTCGACCATGCTCAAGCGAATATGGAGTTGATCGATGTGCTGCACTTCGCGGTGTCTGACGTTATCGAAATTTTGGTAGAAGACGGCAGTGCAAGCCCCGTCGAGACCGCTGCGCTTAAGCTGGCTGAAGCGAGCATTCGTGCCAGTGCCGACGAAGCCCGTGATGCCCGATGGTTGTTGCGTCATACTGCGTTAGAAGGGCGCCCCGACTTAAACCGTCCCTTGTGCTTTGGTAATGAATCATTGACGCAGCTATTTAGCATGTTGTATCAAGCCTACGGCAGTGCGGAAGCCGTTTATATTAGTTACGTCGGGAAAAATGCGCTGAATCATGTGCGCCAACAACGGGGCTATAAAGAGGGCAGTTACATTAAGATGTGGCGAGAGGAAGAGGATAACCAAGTGATGATGCGTTTGCTACTCGACAGTGCTGACATCCTGAAGAGTGACTCGCCGCTTGACGATGCAATATCCCTTTTACTCAATTACTATGACACCCATGTTGCGTAGGTCGCGCATCATGCGCGACTAACCTAACACTATGGGCGCGTGCCATTACATTTTGGAAACCGCTTGCAACCCCAAAAAGATTCGCCTCTATTGGGGCCACGACCGGCTACGCGTTTTACCATAGGCCCTTCACACTTGGGGCAAACCTGTGTGGTTGGACGTGTGTTTGGGCTTGGGGGAAATCTAACAGCGGCTTTTTCGCGTTGTCGCACAAATCGATGGAAGGTTTCGCCATTGATAATATGTATGGGTTTTCCCTTTGCGAAAATGTGCGCGTCATGCGTCAGCTCGCCAGACGTTACGATAAAGCCACCAGCGGCGCCTTCTGCTATGACAACACCAAATAGTTCCCTTACGACTGAAACAGGTACTTTACGATATTTCCACTGCTTACACTGCACCAAATATAAGCGACCGTCACGTTCAATCCTTAAATCAATTCCACCATCGGGTCCAGCGGGCGTTGGCTTCACATGATAGCCGTCGCGGTTAAAAAATTCGCCAACGAGTTGCTCAAAATGTTCCCAATCCACGGTTTTTAATACGGCAGGCTCGGACGACTGAATAACACGTTCATAGCGTTGTTGGCTCGATAAAGATTTTATTAATGAAACGATACTGGCTATGACGAGAAGCGCCGGGAGTGCAAATTGTAATAGAGATAATAGGGGCAAGAATAAGACTGATGTACCAAGGCCAACTTGCAAAAAGATCGAGGAGGCTCTCGACTAATGATTTACTTCTACGCGCCATGTTCCTTCCTTGGGTATATGAAGCTTTCTTAATTTTACGAAAAACGCTCAACGCTTTTTTGTAACATTATTTTATTATCATAAGCCTATGCTCTTCTTAACTCAAGATTTTGAAGCCTGTCGTATTTCTCTTTAACTTAAACTGTATTCATTTGTTAAGCATTTAGCCTTAGTTTACGATTAGAATGCGTATCGATATAACTCATTTATAGGATTTTTCCGTTTGTCATTAAAACAAAAACAATGCGACATACATTGGCTAACAGGGCAGTTTAAAGAGATACAGCAGGAATTAAGTTACCGAGAGTCTATTCAGCTCAGAGTTAGACGTGAGTCTCGATTAGCGTTGGTACTTGTCTCTTTTATATTTGCAATGTTTGCGATCACAGATTACAACTTGCTTGGTGACTCGACTGAAATTTTACATATTAATCTCGATGCGGGTTATAGTGGTTTCAACATGCGTTATTTTTGCGCTGATTATTGGCCGGGTCGGTAGCTTTTCTCGAAAACCACTTCTTCATGCCTTGCCGTTATGGGTTCTTGCCGCGGGTATTATCTCGATCGTGCCTTTAAGGCCCGAAAGCCTTTACACGCAAATAACGGCTGTTGTTGTCGCCATCATGGCGTTTTACCTACTCATTCCAAGTTTATTAACCATTGCCAGTTGGGCGAGCGGATTTCTCAGTATTGGGTTTATAGTAGCTTCAGTGGCCTATGCCGACGTCTCCGCACCTACTGCCACGCGTCTCGTTCTTCTTTTTATCATGGCGAATATTGTCGGTTATTGCGCGTTGTTAAGACTTGAAATTCTCCAACGTAAGCAGTTTTCGCTATTAAATGAAGAGCGCGAGCAGAATTTAGCCTTGCAACAAGAAGTAGAACACCGAAAGTCTCTCGAAGCACAGTTAAGAAGGTTAGCCGAGCGGGATACCTTAACGGAACTTGATACGCGCAGTCATTTCATTAAGCGAGCTGAGGCCTTATTAGAAAGAGCTTTACGCGAAAATTCGGCATTTTGCTTACTTATGATAGATGTCGATCACTTCAAACAAATTAATGATACTTGGGGCCATACACGGGGTGATGAGGTACTTAAGCAGGTTGCTAAAACCATTCGTCAATCGCTTCGACGTGTCGATGTGGTGGGTCGTTTTGGTGGTGAAGAGTTTATCGTGGCGATGCCGAACACGCATCATAAAGAAGCGGTCACGTTAGCTCAGCGATTAACCGCCAATGTTAACACAATCGAGTTACCATCCCCCTTAAATCAAGTTTCGGTCAGTATCACCGTGGGTATCGCACTGAAAAGCAATGAGCGCAGTTTGGATCTGCTCATTCAGCGTGCTGATGAGATGCTTTATAAAGGAAAACGAAACGGACGGAACCGAGTCGAGCTAGCGCGCTAAGGGACTCACCAGCGATTACTCATTAGCCATGTCAAATAAACTTGACTTAATTCTTTGTGCGTCTATTATGGTAAAGTCTATTTTACATTATGACGTGTTTTATTTACTTTATTAAATGGAGAACAAAAATGACTGAACTTAACGAGTGGCAGCAACAGCAGTGCCGATCGAATAAATTACTGGCGGTTTGGACAGGGTTATGGGTACTTACGTTGGCGCTGGCGAGCTTCGGACCTAAGCAATGGTGGGACAGTTCGACAATGACTTATGTAGCTAGCGTAGTAAACATCATTATGGGTGCTGCCATGATATGGGCGAACAAACGTCACTTAGACCATCAAGACGAACTGCAACGAAAGGTTCAGCTAGAGGCGATGAGTTTAGCGCTTGGCATCAGTGTGGTTTTAGGCCTTGCGGCGACATCGCTAACGCAAAATAGCTTGTTGGGCTTTGATTTTGAGATTTCACACTTGATGATGGTACTCGGCGTCACTTATATTGTTGCGCTTTTATTAGGGATGAGGAAATACCGATGAAAAACCGACTCAAAGTGTTAAGAGCTGAGAGAAACTGGACTCAGAATGATCTTGCGCAGGCATTGTCGGTTTCACGTCAAACAATCAATGCGATTGAAACAGGAAAGTTTGATCCGAGCTTACCGCTAGCATTTAAAATTGCCAAGGTATTCCAATGCACTATTGAAGACGTTTTTTCTGACGACTAGTGGGTAAAATGCCACTTGCGTATACAACGCAAGTGGCTCAGTTATTAGAGTTTGACCAATAATTTACCTTGGTTCTCACCACTGAGAAACATGTTAAGTCCTTCAATCGCAGACTCTAAGCCTTCAAGCACGTGAGCCCGATATTTGATATCGCCATTTGTCACGTAAGGCGTTAATTGTTTCAGTAAGGTGGGGATTTGATCAAAATGATCCGGCATCGTGAAGCCCTGAATTGTCAGTCGCTTCTTAATGATTGGAATCCAGCTCGGTCCAGGGCTTGGCTGCTCTTTATCGTAATCCGCAATCATGCCACAGACAACAATGCGTCCATGTGCATTCATGCGTCCCATGACCGCATGTTGAATCGGACCGCCGGTATTCTCAAAATAGAGGTCAATGCCATTTGGCGTTAATTCAGCTAACTTGGTGGGAATGTCATCAGTCTTGTAGTTAACTGCGCCGTCAAACCCCAGTTCGTTAACAATCCACTCTGCTTTTTCGTCTGAACCGACCACGCCAATAACCGAGAGGCCATCGGCTTTAGCCATTTGACCGACAATCGAGCCGACGGAACCAGCCGCGCCTGTGACTACCAACGTTTCACCTTGTTTGGGTTTCCCCACGTTTAATAGACCTTGTGTTGCGGTAAGGCCGGGAAGAGCAAACACCGAAAGCACCATTTCATCGGGCGCATCTGTTTGCACTTTATTAATTCCTTGACCATCGCTGAGCGCATACTCCTGCCAGCCCATCATTCCCATGACGCGATCGCCTTCGGCAAAATCAGGGTGTTTACTTGCAACGACTTCACCGACACCTGAACTGCGCATCACAGAGCCGAGTTCAACCGGTGGAATATAACTTTCTTTGTCTGGGCTCATCCAGCCAAACATGGCGGGATCCAATGACATGTGGGTTTGTTTAATCAGTATTTGACCGTCGTCGACGCTGGGACGATCGAGTTCAACGATCTCGAAAATATCCTTGGAGACAGGACCAGGCTGAGGACGTTTGACTAGTTTAATTGCTTTATATTGGCTCATGAAGCTCCTCGCTACAGGTAAGTGTACTGACGATGCAGATTAACTATGTGCGAAACTTACGAATAGAGCAACTTGAGCGGATCAGAGGGTATAAAAATAAAAATTGTTAAATTTAAGGAAGTGGTGCGTCCGAGTAGACTCGAACTACCGACCTCTGCCATGTCAAGGCAGCGCTCTAACCAACTGAGCTACGGACGCACTGTTTGGGGTTGTCGTGAAGACGGGCGCTATATTATTGATTTGAAGTTAAGCATGCAAGTACTTTTTTATCGGATAGCGTGTGTTTGCTTGTTAAATCACCAAAGTGTACGAAATTTAGCGTCCAGCCTTAAATCCACATGCTTCAAAAAACTGTTGCCAGGGCTGGACGAACGACTTAGTTGCCTGCGTTAACCGTGCGTCGTAAAGGGCCCATTGATTTAAATAGTGTTTAAGCTCAGGTTGTGGCGCTGTCATTGCAAGCGTGTTTAATGCCTCGCTAAAACGTTGGTACTGGCGTTGTATATCCGCTAAGTCGCCTTGTGTTTGTTTGATAAAAACTGAAATAAAGGCGCTATGTAAACGGTGAGCGCGCTCGGGTATACCTTTCGATAAGCAACCGGCAGGCTGAGCAAGATTATCCAGCTGCTCGGAAAATTGCGTGAGTAAAACAGAGTACTCAGCGATGCTTCGCATCAGTTGGGGCAAGTAGTTTTCTTGCGCCAAAACTTTTAACGGCTCATTAAGGTCAACGGCTGAATTCGGTGATTCAAGCCATGAAGTGACCGCATTCAACGCATTTATACTGTGACTAAACTCAGTATCGGAAATTGTTACTAATGGCGTTGTAGCCATCGTTAGCGCATGTCTGAGTCCTTTGTCCGTTGCGAACGCGCGTGCTAGACGGGTAGACGTTTCGTCGCTCAGTTGCTGCGCAGCGGTGATGAGCTCAGTAGCAAAAGCTTCTGACTGCGGTGACTTAGCACATTGTCTGAGCGCTTTAATGAGGCTTTGATCATCTTGAAAACGAGAGAATCCATCATCAAGGCGACCTAATGCACTATTGCGTTCAGCAATCAGTTGACCCGCGCGACAATGATTCAGTTGTAGCGCTGTTAAAAAGCGCATAGTGGGTGTTGATGCCGTCGGCTTGAGGACGCGAACGTCAGGTAACTGCGGCGGTCGGGGCTCGAATGTGAGCGGCGTTAATTCAATATCTAAGGTAAAGGCTACGCGCTCGTGTAGAGCGTGCAAACTCGATATCGTCGATGGTTGCGAACAACTTACTAACGAAACTAACAAAATTGCCACTGTCCATGCGTTAACACAACGCTTTGGCTGGAGTCGCGTAACTAAAAGCTTTAAACTTGTCAGCATTGTGTTGTTAGCTAAGGACATAAGTTAAATGTTCACAGGTATTGTTCAAACCAAAGCCAAAGTGGAATCGCTTACTGATAAAGGCAACTTTCGTCATTTGACCGTCTCAGTCGAGCCACATCATCTTGATGGCGTTCAACTGGGGGCTAGTATAGCGATAAACGGTGTTTGCTTAACAGTGGTTCACTTTAAACAAGATAAGGTTTCATTTGATGTGATTGATGAAACGCTAAGATTGACTAATCTGGGTGAGCTGACAGTGGGTTCAGAGGTCAACTTTGAACGTTCGTTGCGCGTTGGTGATGAAATAGGTGGTCATTATGTCTCGGGTCACATTCATTGCACCGCATCTATTATCGATATTGAAGTCAGTGAGCATAATTGGTCGGCTTGGTTGTCGTTACCGCAGACTCAAGTGCCTTACTTATTTGCTAAGGGCTTTATTGCCGTGAATGGTGCGAGTTTGACGGTGGGACAGGTACAGGATAATAAATTTAGTTTGCATCTTATACCCGAAACATTGCGCTTGACGAACTTGGCTGCACTGAAGCCAGGCGATAATGTGAACATTGAGATGGACCAACAAACTATCACGACTGTCACAACGGTGGAGCGCGTCCTCGCTGCACGCGGTCAATAGAATTGTTCATCATTGCCGTCGACCTTTAAACGAGTTTGTGCGTTAATGGGGTCGACGGTGAGTTGGATATGAATCAGGTCACCGCAGGCTGAACATTCTTCTTGGTAATCCTGATCGCCATTACTGCTATCTACACCGAGTTGCGTCGTATGCCCGCAGTGGGGGCAACGGACGATTGCATGGGTCAGGTCTTCCTCGTGCATAACGGTCACCGTTTGGTTCTTTAGGGTAGCCTTAATTATAGAAATAGAATCGCAATACCACCTAATGAAACCAGTGCGCCAAACAGAGAACGTAGGGTAATCTTTTGTTTTTTCAATAAAGAAATTGGAATTAAAAAAAGTGGTGCAGTCGATAGGAGTGTCTGCGTCAAACCCGGATTAATATGTGCAATAGATAGTTGCTGTAACCAAATCGCTAAAAAGGTACCAAAAAAGATAGCACCCAGCAGTGGCGTCGGGTTAATGGTGCGGCACTGGCGAAAAATCGCTTGGAAAGCGTGGCGTTGCGATAATCCAACAATCAGCGCCAATAGAATAGAACCGGCGGCAAGCCGAATAAATGCCGCATTGATCGGCTCAATAGCATCCGTTTGTAATACCGAAAAAGCCATCACCAGCCCAGTTGCTTGACAGATGGCAGCACCACAGCCAAACAGGATACCGCTGATGGACAGCGACGGCTGCTGATTAGGCGCACGTTCAGTGACGACCAATAAAACACCCAACAAAGTCACTAGCGCACCGATAATTTCGATACCTGACAGGCCGTCGTTTAAAAACAACCAAGCCATAAATGCAGCTAGAGGTGGTGCTAAGTATTCGAGTAGCATCGCGTGCCAGGGACCCAGACGGCGCAACGCGGCAAAATGGCAACTGTCGCCCACGGTAATTCCAATCATTCCGCTGAGGGCGAGTAACCAGAGGCCTGCACTGAATACCAACGGTGTGCCAAACAGGGCGCTCATGCCGAGTAGCAACGGGCTGGCAATTGCGCCTTTGATGAGATTCATTTGTAACGCTGAGAAGTGTGCGCCGGCGCGATGATAAAGTATCGAAGCCACTGCCCAAAAAGCGGCTGCTGTTAACGCTGCTAGCTGCCCCAAAACGCTCGCTAGATCCATGTGTTACCCTTGCTCTAACAAAAAGCGTGCATTATAGTGTGCGTTTACGTTCGATGGTACCGAACGTAAACAATTTCGTATGGTTCGACAATGAATCAATGTTAGCGCACGTGGCACTTGGTAGGTGTCACCACTGTAGAAAGGAAGTTTCATGCCTGTAATCACTCTCCCTGACGGTAGTCAACGCGAATTTGATCAACCTGTATCCATTATGGATGTGGCTCAAGATATTGGTGCTGGCTTAGCTAAAGCCACCGTCGCAGGTCGTATTGACGGCGAGCTCGTCGATGCCTGTGAAATGATTGAACACGATGCGCGTATTGAGATCGTAACACCAAAAGATGACGACGGTGTCCATATTATTCGTCACTCTTGTGCTCACTTATTAGGTCACGCGTTTAAGCAATTATGGCCAGACGCAAAAATGGCGATAGGTCCAGTCATCGATAATGGCTTCTATTACGATGTTGACGTTGATCACACACTGACGCAGGACGATCTCGATAAACTTGAACAACGCATGAAAGAGCTCGCGAAAACCGAGTATCAGGTCATCAAAAAGAAAGTCAGCTGGCAAGAAGCGCGTGAAACCTTTGTAGAGCGCCATGAACCATACAAAGTCGAAATTCTCGACGAAGATATTCCAACCGATGCCAACCCGGGTCTTTACCACCACGAAGAATACATTGATATGTGC
>NZ_DEYI01000097.1:0-21023 GCF_002364475.1 Idiomarina sp. UBA3162 | reverse complement strand
CCCAGCATTTCCTGTAGATACCCATATCCATCGCCTAATGTATCGTTGGGGGCTGTCAAACGGAAAAAGTGTAGAGCAAACCGAGCGAGACGCGAAACGCTTGTTCCCAAAAGAAAGATGGAACGACCTCCATCTCCAAATAATCCTGTATGGAAGAGAGTACTGCCCTGCTCGCGGTTTCGATCTAAATAAATGTATTATTACGCGCGAATTCGGCAGAAAGCGTTTTATAAACGAAGTGCTAAAAGAACAAGAAAAAAAGCAAAAAATAGCGCTTAAGAAAAAGCGAAAATAATTTAGAAATATAAAAATAGACCACGGAGAACACATGTCTCGATTAAATACTATCGCTAAACGTTTAGCGGTTGGTGCCTTAGTAAGTGCATGCAGTTTAGGCGTATTTGCTGAAACCTCGCCAATTACGCCGCAGCAAAAGAAAAATGCTGAAACACTTATACAAAAGGCACTTAATAGTGACTTAGGCTATAGCATTGTAGAGTCGCTAACTACTGAGATTGGTCCTCGTTTAGGTGGCTCTGAAGCGGAAAAACGCGCTAGAGAGTGGGGTGTAGAAGTTGGTAAACGTTTAGGTTTTGATAAAGTCAGTATAGAAGAATTCACTATGCCCTTTTGGGATAGAGGTCATTTACACATTGCGCTTACCGCTCCCTATGCACAACCCCTTCATGGCACAGCATTAGGTGGTGCCGCGCCATCTGAAAGTGAAATTAATGCTGATATTGTTTACTTTAGAGACATTCATGCGTTAACTGCGGTTAAAGACGGCGCACTTAACGGTAAGATCGCGTTTATAGATGGCGATGCCATGGTGAAAAGTCAAACTGGCGCGGGCTACGGACAAGCAAATCAGCGTCGACGCATCGGCTGGCAGCATGCCCAGCGCGGTGGTGCTGAGGCGTTAGTGGTACGTTCGGTAGGTTCAGATTCACACCGTTTTCCTCATTCAGGCATGATGAGTTCAGACGGTGATAGCTGGGCCGATATTCCAGTGGTAGCAATTTCAAACCCAGATGCTGATCACCTGCGCCGCCTACACAACTTAGGTAAACCATTGTCTCTGTCACTACATTCTGAATCAAAGTGGAAAGGCGAAGTAAGCAGCGGCAACGTAATTTTAGATCTAGTGGGCAGTGAAAAGCCTGAAGAGATCGTACTTATAGGCGGCCACTTAGACAGCTGGGACTTGGGTACAGGTGCGGTTGATGACGGTGCAGGCATAGCCATAACTACCGCGGCGGCAGCGTTAATCGCTTCTTTACCTGAGCGCCCAAAACGCACTATTCGCGTGGTTATGTTTGGCGCAGAGGAAGTCGGTTTATTAGGTGCTTTTGCTTATGCAAAGCAGCATGAGAAAAATCTAAGCAATCACGTTTTGGCGACTGAATCTGATTTTGGCGCGCAAACTATTTGGCAACTTGTGTCTAATGTTAACCCTGAAGCTACGGTGTTGGTCGATGAAATCGCCAAAATCTTATCACCACTGGGCATAATTCGCGGTGGTTCAGACGTCGCTGGTGGCGGCCCTGATATCATTCCACTGGCAGCTAAAGGCGTACCCACTATTAGACTAAATCAAAACGGTAGAGATTACTTCGATTTGCACCACACGCCAGATGATACCCTCGACAAAATTAACCCGGATGAACTTGCACAGAATATTGCGGCTTATGCAGCTAGTATCTATTTACTTGCAGATTCAGACGTAAAGTTAAAAACCAAATAGTGGTTCGTCGCTATACGTTGTTTTAACAAGAGACGCTATTTTTCGGTCAGCATGCTAATCGGTGTGCTGACCTAAGCGTTTTAACCCACGACTTTTTCTTATTTATGTTTGTTGCTTGAACGCACTAAGCTTTTTCCAATGGGCTTTAAAAACGTATTTTTACCGCCACTGCCAACAGCATTAAGAATAATCTGACAATGCGACTAGGAGCGAAGATTATTGCTCTTATATAAGCGCGTGATAATTGATAATTTTTCCACTCAAATACAAGGCTGACGGACGTTTAAGATGCTTGAACTAACTCGTCAACAAATCGCCTAACTTCTTCACGCGATGACAAGACTACGTGTCGATAAGTATTTGCTTGTTTAAAGGCAACGGTGGTTTTATTTGTGGAGATATTTGAAATTAACGCAGGAGGTATTGCGTCAATGGTGGTAGAAATAGAATTTTGAAATTGCATATTAAGTACTTCTTTTTTGATATTGTTTGTTTTGAATTCCTCGCAGGTTGTGTTAAGAAATTTTAAAACGAAAATTAGGCCCTTTAACATCGCTTAGCGATAAAAAGAGCCCATCTTTATTAGATAAGCTTTATGGTCTTATCGAACAACTACGTTAGCAGCTTGTGGACCTTTTTGGCCTTGTTCAACTTCAAAGCTAACTTCTTGGCCTTCAGCAAGAGTTTTGAAACCGTCAGAAGCAATTGAACGGAAGTGTACGAATACATCTTTGCCGCCAGCTTCAGGTGTTAGGAAACCAAAACCTTTTTCTTCGTTGAACCATTTAACTGTGCCGTTTACTGTATTAGACATAATCGTAATCCTGATAAAAATAATATATTAAGCCGTCACGACCAATGCCATGAGCGGATGGTGCGGGTAAAAACGGAAATTTAAAACTACAGGACGAAGATTGACTACAAGTAATGCGACGTAGAGGAGGTTTAACTAACTTTCTTATCCAACGCCGCCTACAATACGCGAGTTTAAATATTAGTCAACGATTATTTTCAATTTATTGTAGATACCCACGCATACTTAAAACAAGGAGTCTAAAACGCTAATAAAATCTAAAATCCCTACTACAAATTAATATTGAAACTTCATTCAACCTTTCGAATTATGTGTTACTTTCTCTCTAAGCACTTCGTTCTTTAGGGGGAACACCATGCTAGGATTCAACAACAAGCTAGAGCACTTGAATCAACAACAAGCCAATGAAATCAGTGCATATAAAGCGATGCGGCAAACAATGAAGGATGCCATGGTCTATTTTGCGCTCGATGCTCAAGGTCGCATTGTAGAGACTGATGAGTCATTCAAAGCATGTTTAGGACTCGATAGTTCTAAATTATTGAATCAACCGTTATCAGCTTTTATTGCACCAACGGCTAAAAATAAGCCCCACATTCAGCAAATGACGCGTGCCATTAAAACGCAGTCACATTGGCACGGTGCTATTCAATTTATTCATGATCAAGGCCACGAGATCTGGATACGCGTGATTCTAGAACCCGAAAAACTAGGAAACGACTCGCAAATAGCATTTGCGGCCTACGGTTGTGAGCTCACGCATACCATTACAAAGTCGCGAGAAACAGAGGATTTACTCAAAGCCCTCAACCGCTCATCGGCTGTCATCGAGTTTACGCTTGATGGTCATGTCATCGCCGCAAATGAAAACTTTCTTGATGCTTTGAATTATCGGCTAGACGATATCGTTGATCAGCACCACCGTGTCTTTTGCAGTGAAGAAGAAGTTCAATCTAAGGATTACAGTCGATTCTGGCAAAAGCTAGCGGCTGGTGAGTTTTTCTCTGGACGTTTCCAGCGTATTGATAGCTTTGGTAATCCCGTTTGGTTAGAGGCAACCTACAACCCCGTGCATAACGAGGCAGGTGAACTCTACAAAGTGGTTAAGTTCGCGTCGGTGATCACCGATCAAGTTAAGCGCGAACAAGCCATCGTCGAAACATCCGATATTGCTCATGACGTCTCGACTCAAACAGATAAGCATGCGCAACAAGGTATGGCTGTTATTCGAGAAACCATTGACGCTATGCGCGTGTTAGCACAAAAAATTGAGCAAACCAGCCACCACATCGCTGAACTTAACACTCAATCAACGAAAGTCACTGAGTTAGTCGACAGTATCCAAGGCATTGCCGCCCAAACCAACCTCTTGGCACTCAACGCAGCCATTGAAGCAGCACGCGCCGGAGAGCAAGGACGCGGTTTCGCTGTAGTAGCCGACGAAGTACGTTCATTGGCATCACGCACCAGCACGACCAGCGAAAAAATTATTGATGTGGTGGGTAAAAATAAAAACCTAACTGAAACGGCCGTCCAGCAAATACAACAAAGTCTGGATGAAGTCGAAAACTCGCTGAGCCTATCGACTCAAGCGAGTAAAGTGATGGAAGATATTCAATCAGGTGCCAAACACATACTCGATGCCGTCAGTCAATTTAAGAGCAAAGTTACTTAGCACGAGGTTGATGAACACGAAGCGGTGCTCGCGGCGGTGATGGCTGGCATAATAGCAGCCACCATGACCGCAGCCTCAATAGCGGCCACCGCTTGTTTTGCCGCGGCCGACACCATTTCACCCTTTTCTAGCTGCTCAATGCGCTTTTTACGCTGTTTCAGTTCTTGCTTGGTGAACACTTGCGGCAACAGCTTAGCGCTGTTGGCTAAAGCGACTAAAATCGCCACACGCGGTTCAACGTCATCATCACTCATCACAGCACTGCGCATTGCTTCACGTATTTGCTGTTCGGGTTCTGGGTTAAGCTCGGGATAAACGCGTCGCTCAAACAGCCATAAAACCTTTTCCTTTTCTGCTGCAACGATATGAGCATCCGCCAAACTCTGGGCAACTTTGTGTTTTAAATCTTTAAGTTGGCCTAGCTTTTGTACCCAATCCTGTAGCTTGCGTTGTCGCTTAGCTACTTTAATTTGGTCCAGCGCTTCATCTAATAACGCATCATCGGTAGTGGAATCATCCATAACCAACACTTTATTTTTATTATCCGTTTCAATCGCAATACGCTCGCGCATCAAGAGCTCTGACAAAAGTGCGGCTGCGGTTGCATATTCGACATAAGCACCGTTCATGGTGCCGCGCTCTTCACTTAACGCGAGTAACATAACGGCTTGGTACAGACGAATTGTGTTTGGCATATGTGACCTTAATGATTTTTAATATTGATAATAGCCACACTAATTAAAAATAATCAAATATCACTCGCGGAGATTAAAATATGACTGTTCGATAAGTGTGTTGTAAACGCCCTCAATATTTTGGACTCGCCATTCATCAAACATAGCTAAGTGCGAGTACTCGTTCAGCGTTAAACTGGCCTGAATAGCTTCTAACGACTGGCCCGCTAGCATGCCATCACGCACACCGTTATAAAGCGCTTTAAGGTAATTTAGGTAATTAACGACATCATCGCGATCACCTGTTTCCGCATGCGCTCCCACTAATACGTCAAAGGTGGGTTCGTTGAGTACCGCTTCAGTTGACCGGATCATGCCGTGGATATCATAGCCCGGTAAAGACTTATAGGGCATCCGCCCAAGCACAATCCAGTCGGCCACAAATAAGACATTAGCAGGCATGAACCGCATACTTATTGAGCCACGACCATTGTTAGGTCCGTAGTAACGCAGTTGCACGTGACTGTCACCAAGATTGACACGTAGTGTGTCGTTAAAGGTTAACGTTGGTAGCGCCGTGGGAGCTTTGGTCCAAGATAAATCTTCATATGCGTACTGATGCGAGATAACTTCGACCTGTTCATTGGCAAGAACATCGCCTCCGCGCGTATGGTCAATATGGTTATGGCTATAAATTAGGTATTTTATCGGTTGCTCATAACGTTGCGCTAAAGTGTCTTTTAAATACCGAGCGGCCTCAGGATTAATCGGATCAGTAACAACAATAGCATCGTCCGTGACCATAAATACTGAATGGTAGTGACCGACTGAGAATCGGTACACGTTATCTTTGATTGGCTCAATCGAATAGGATTGCTGGGCCATAATCGCCCCGCTAAAAAGCATAAGAAATAAGGGGATTAGACGTTTCATGTTAGCTCCAGCGCTTTACAAACTCATAACTAAGTAAGCGCCTTCGCACTCATGCGGATCACTTTGTCGTCTTATTTTGCCTAAAACTCTTTCTTGCGTAGCGCCTTTTTTTGCCCCTGTTGTTTTTTACTTTTTAAACGCTTTTCTTTTGCTGATCGACTCGGTTTAGTTGCGATGCGCTTTTTCTGCACATAAGACACACTGCGGATTAGGCCGGTCAATTGCTCAAGCGCCAGCTCTCTGTTGCGCGCTTGGCTGCGCGTCTCCTGAGATTTGATAATCACTTTGCCGCTTTGCGTAATCCGATGATCGGACAACTTTAGTAAACGCTGCTTATAAAAGTCGGGCAATGAAGATGACTGAATATCAAAGATCAGCTGTGCCGCGGTAGCGACTTTATTGACGTTTTGTCCACCCGCCCCACTTGAGCGAATAAATTGCCACTCGATTTCGTGCTCAGGGATTTCAACCCGTTGAGATATCTTAATCATTAACTTCTTTCGTATTTGGTTAGAAGTATAAGGTTAAGCGTCTTTTATCCAAGGCACAAGTTACGCGGTAACGACACAATTTTTACCCGCTCTTTTAGCCGCGTAGAGTTGTTTATCAGCACGTCGAATCGCACTACGATTATCGTCATCACGCTGGATAGGTGCAGCTCCCATGCTTAAACTTAAACATGAACGATCCGTGTTGGTATAATGATGCGGAATATTCAACTCAATCACCTTGTCACGCAACTCGTTAAGTTTGCTTTCAAGGTCATAGGCAGAAGGGACTATCATCGCGAGCTCTTCGCCGCCGTAGCGATACACTTTAAGTGGTGTATTACTGCGTAGGCACTCTGCTATCTGTTTGATTGCGCTATCGCCCGCCTCATGCCCATAGTTATCATTGTAAGCCTTAAATTCATCAATATCTGCGATCATTAAGTGATACGGCTTACCCGACGAGATAGCCGCATTTAAGTCGCGATCAAATGCTCGACGATTAAACAACCCGGTTAAACCATCCATATGGGCTAAGGCATCAAGCTTTCGATTCGCCTCAGCTAACTCGGCTGTACGCGACTCCACCTCTCGTTCTAGTTCATCTTGCGCTGTAATAAAGCGTGATGCCATGGTTTGGAACGCCTTCAGCGCTTGTTTAACTTCGCCGCGCGCCTTAATCTTGGTTGTTTTATGGGTTTGCGCCTCGCGATAATTGCGCTGGCCCATCAACGAAGCCACTTTAGCGACTTCTTGTAAGGGTCGGCTGACTTCGCGTTGAATGAGCCAGTAGCTCATCAGTAGAATTAAAATCACCAGCCCCACGCCTGCACCAACAAGCTGTAACGGCAACACGATCGCCTGGTTACGCACCTCAGCAAGTGGATATGTGGTAATGTGCCACCAACCTGGGCCCGGCAACTTATTAACGAATAGCAACTGACCTTCCACTTCGCCACTCAAAATAGTGGGTGTATCTGAAAAGCCTCTATCAACCACCAACTGACTCAAGCGCTGATACAAAGGTTCATTGTAGGTTTCTGAGGTGAGTGTCGAACGCGCAATAATAGCGTCCTGTGTGACGTTAGATGCGGCAATCAAGTCACCATTATTGTTTAACACGACATGCTCTGCGTTGGGGCGTTTCTTTTTAGTTAAATCGCTCACTAAACTACTGAGTACCACATCAAAACTCGCATTCGCGAGATGTTTACCCGCCAGATCGACAGGCTTTTGATAAGTAATGGTTAAAACGTCGGCTGAAATATCGTAGTAAAGCCCGGTCCAATTGGGTTTTCGCTCGGGATTATTGACCTGTAATGTCGACCGTACGACCGAATAATTCGTCATCACCAAATCCTTATCTGCGAGCAGCCCCCACGGTGATTCGGTTGAATACATTAATAAAATATTTTCGGGCATCGAAAAGTGTGAATTCGACACCTCATTTTGCCAAGCGGGACCAAGTTCATTGAGGGTATATTGCGCCGCAATTACGCGTGTCTTGAGTTCGTCATCCAGCGCAACGTCACGCTTACCTAAAAAAGCGCTCAAGTGTTGAAAATACTTACCGCCTGCGATGACGCCCCGATCAAAGCTCGGTTTAAGCCTTAAAACGCCGGGCGAGGTCGCCTCATACCAATCATCAAACTGCTCAATAGGGCGTGACTCATTACGCATCAGTTTGTAATTCGATAGAAACTGCTGTGCAAGAATGTCGCCGTTTTCTTCTACGTGATCAAAAAACGCTTCGTTACGCTCAAGCGCAGGGGCCAAATCTTGTTCCAAGAGCCCAATGACACGTTGTCGCGCATCATCATAAGCGACTTGAAAAGTAATTACCGACGCAATAACGACAATGGAAATTGCCCAGATACTGATTTTAAACAGCAAGGCATTGGTAAGCTTCTCGCGTTTTTTGATACGTCGGTGTTTTGTTCGTCTTTCCAAAGTCATTCGCTATTTTTAATTATAATTGGGCGTGCATGTCTAAACTTTATAATATTTTTTAAGAGCCTTTACTACTGTATCCGTCTGTTTGTTTTTGTTCACCCATTCATTATTAAAGCATCAAATACAATGCGTTGTTGGTCTCAGTGATGTAGAATATCGACTTCTTATCCCCCGTTTAGGTTGCCAATTTATACATGACTTTTTCTGATCTCGGACTTTGCCCTGAAATTCTTAACGCCCTTACACGCCAAGGTTACACCGAACCTACTCCTATACAAGCACAAGCAATCCCAGCCGTCATGGCCGGTAATGATGTGATGGCAGCGGCTCAAACGGGCACCGGCAAAACTGCAGGCTTTACCTTACCGATTTTAGAAATGCTCAAAGGCAATGAGCGTGCAAAAGCCAATACCGCGCGCGTTTTGATCCTTACGCCAACACGTGAACTCGCTGCTCAGGTCGGCGAAAGTGTAGCCAACTACGGTAAAGACTTACCGTTAAGTTACGCTGTTGTCTTTGGTGGTGTAAAAATCAATCCGCAAATGATGAAGCTACGCAAAGGTGTGGATATTCTCGTCGCAACACCTGGACGTTTGCTCGACCTTTATCAGCAAAATGCGATTCGCTTTCCACAGCTCGAAACGTTGGTATTAGATGAAGCCGACCGTATGCTTGATATGGGCTTCATCCATGACATCAAGAAAATCATCAAGTTGCTACCCGCGAAGCGCCAAAACTTGATGTTCTCTGCAACGTTTTCGGATGAGATTCGCAAACTCGCCAAAAGCTTAGTGAACAATCCCGTAGAAATTTCGGTCGCAGCGCCGAATGCCACCGCTGAACGGATTGAACAAACACTATATGCTGCCGAAAAGGCGCATAAACCGCGTATGCTGATGCAGATCTTACGCAATCTCAACTTGCCACAAGTGATTGTATTCTCGCGCACTAAACATGGCGCCAACCGGCTGGTTAAACAACTCGATAAAGACGGCTTTTTAGCTGCCGCGATACACGGCAACAAGAGCCAAGGCGCGCGTACCAAGGCATTAAGCGATTTTAAATCAGGTGCGGTGCAAATATTAGTGGCAACCGACATCGCTGCACGTGGATTAGATATCGAAAAGCTACCCTATGTCATTAACTACGACTTGCCTCAAGTGGCAGAGGATTACGTTCATCGTATCGGTCGAACAGGCCGCGCGGGACAAGTCGGTCACGCCATTTCCTTGGTGATGGACGAAGAATTTAGAACACTCAAAGCCATCGAAAAACTGATCGGTCAGCCCATTGAACGTCGCACGCTTGAGGGGTTTGATGAAGTCGAGCTGACCGGCAAAACACCTCCACCGAAGCGCGAACAACGTCCGCCGCGTAAATCTCGTGGTGCACCGAGTGACAAACAAAAAAGCCCTGGCCGTGCTAAGCACCGACGCCAGGGCTCGAACAAGTCAAGTCAACGCTAGTTAGAATTGATAACTGACCGATGCCGAGTAGTTAGCCGGTGCGCCGTAGAAACCCTGCGCCCAGTACAAGCTATTTAAATACTTCTCATCGGTCACGTTATAACCGTTGACACGCACAGCAAGTTTATCCGTCACCTGCCAGCTTGCCATCAACCCAAGTAAGCCATAAGACGGCTGGTGCGTCACGATAGTCTCACCTGCATTGTCATAGGCAGGACCGACAGTGCCTTGCACACGAGAGGTCGCATCTTTCCACTGATAGGTCGCGCCAACACGTACGTCTGGCAAACTTTGGAACTGATAGGTCAGCGATGTTCTGAACATCTTTTCAGCCGTGTAATCCTCAACCAATTGATCACCATCAACATCAAACACGGTTGCCGACACTTGACCTTGCAGACCCGTGAAAAGTTCGCCCGCGAGCTCAAGCTCCACACCTTCGCTAGTAATACCCTCAGCCGCACGATAGACGGGTTCAAGTACGCCCGTTGACGGGTTTTCAGCGTCACCATCACCCACCGCGAGGTTCTCTTGTTTAACGTGGAAATAAGCGGCACTCAGGAGTGCTTTATCACCAAACAGGTCGGCTTTAATACCAATTTCTGAGTTCTTACCTGTCAGGGGTTCCAAACGTTCGAAGTTACGGTTCACCTCAGACTGAGCAAGAAACGTTTCGGTATAAGAGGCGTAAGTGGTAATCGCGTCATTTACCGCATACGTCACTCCGACATACGGGATAAACTGCGCGTCATCACGGGACTGATCAACGCCGTAGCCAACACCGTCGGTCTGAAAATCATTGTAGCGACCGCCGAGCAATATTTTAAAGTCGTTGGTCAATGCTAATCGTGCTTGCGCGTAAACGGCTTTTTGCGTGTTATCGATAACACTTCCATCCCGTCCATCAGTAAACTCAGGGAACGGTGTATTACCATCCCAGTCGGCAAGTGAAGGCATAGCAGGGAAGCCATTACCGGTGTGGAAGTCGTACAGAGAAACATCAACATAATCTAAGCGCGAGTAGTTAGCGCCAACAACGACCTCGTGCAATTGGCCCCAAGCCTCAAAAGTACCATTGGCGTAAACATCAAAGGTATCTTGCTTGTCGTCTAAGTCGTACTCACTGCCATACCCGACGAGACCAAGCCCCGTTTCAGGATCCAACCCGAGCTCAGCATCGCCGAGATAGGTGTAAAATAAAAGGCTATCTTCATCGGTACGAACGCGGTTATACACTGCACGCAAGTTCCAGTTGTCGGATAATGCTGTTTCAACATCAATAAAGCTGCGGCTTTCGCTTACTTCCCACTGCGACCAATCCGCCGCAACGTTGGTAGATTCATCATAATTTGTCGGCGTGCCATCACCGTAATAAAGCGTCAATGCGCCCCACATGTTGCCATCGGTATGGCTCTTATGCTCGCTATGACCCACGGTCAACATGGTGTCGTCGGTTAGAGCAAAATCAAAAACACCGTAAAAGACCTTGGTGTCGTTTTCGTAACGGTCAAGATACGACTCGCCATTATCCGCCGCTGCAACCACACGACCACGCACACGATCCGACAACTTGCCAGACGCGTCGATTTCTAAACGTTTGTTACTCCAAGAGCCCAGGCTACCCTCGACACTAATTTGTGTTTCCGAAGTTGGGCGTTTGCGCACCATGTTGACGGTGGCTGCGGGGCTACCGACACCGGTCATAATCCCGTTCGCGCCATGGATCACTTCAACGCGCTCGTATAAAGCCGTATCAATTCGTCCATGGGTGTTACTGTTCACGAGCGGCAAGCCAACGCCATCAATCTGAAAGTTATTCAGTTCAAAACCACGCGACGTATAGTAAATACGATCGGTTTCGACATTCTCAACGTTAACCGCTGAAGCACTGTTCAATACGGAGTTGATGTCATCCAGACCAAAATCTTTGATTTGCTGCTGGTTAATAACCGTAATCGACTGCGGTGTTTCTTTTATCGTCAAACCGAGCTTCGTCGCACCTTCCGCTGAAGAAGACTTATAGCCCTCCTGCTTTTCACCAGTGATCTTTAGACGCTCAATCACCTGTTCAGTCTGTTGCGGTTCTTCCGCTACGGCATAGGTGCTTGTTAATGCACTCATCACGCACACAGCTAACAAAGATTTTTGCATTTTCATGGGGTTCCTCAAAATCAGCCTCGTTTAAGTGCGCATATCATAAATGAAAACGATTCGCGTTTAAAGTTTAATTTACGTTTTATGCTGTAACGCTTTAAATAGCCAGATTCCGCCTAAAAATGCTATCGTTAGACCAAACTCACGTTGAATCACGCCTGCTATATGACAATCGATGGCTTGCCTTACTCACAAGCATGTGAAAACAACAAACAGCCTATTCTCGAGATATTGATCAGTGCTTTAGCCAACAGCCAGCGCGTTCTTGAAGTCGGCAGCGGCACGGGTCAACACGCGGTGTACTTTGCCGACCACCTGCCCCACTGCACTTGGCAGCCGACGGATCAAGCGCATTATCTGGCAGGACTGAATCAACGGCTCGATAAACAAGCCCCCTCTAATGTTTTGCCCCCACAAGTCTTTAATGTATTTGAGGATCTGCCCACCGGTGAGTTTGACGCCCTGTTTACTGCGAACACCTGCCACATTATGCCCGCGGCCGGCGTAGAGCGTTTATTTGCGTTGCTTAGTGCTGAGTTAAGCAGTATTCAAACCGTCTGTATTTACGGCCCATTCAACGAAGGTGGCGAGTTTACTTCACAGAGCAATCGCGCATTTGATGAAAAACTAAGGACGCGCGACCCCGAGATGGGCATTCGTGACAAAGAATGGATTCAAGATCTAGCTAGGCAGGCGGGCTTTACCCATGCGCAAAGCCACACCATGCCTGCTAATAATCAACTTTTGGAATTTCACAGAGGTAACCTAAGCTGATTAACCATTAAATATTTCACTTTGCCTATTGAAAATAAGAATGATTATCAACTAAAATGAAAAACATAATCATTCTTATTTACTGCTTATTTAACGAGTAGGGCAAAATATCTAATGAACATGTTTACTAAAAGCAGCATCGCATTAGCCGTTGCGAGCATCACACTCTCCTCTACCGCGTTCGCGCAACAAGACACTGAAACGAAAAACTCAGATCCATCAGAAGACGTTTCTGAACATATTGAAATTACGGGCAGCCCGCTTGATCGCGCAACCACTGCAACCGGTTTACCACTTACATTGCGACAAACGCCTCAGTCAATCTCAATTATCGATCGCACCTTTATCGACGGTTTTGCGTTAGACACCGTAGCCGATGTCATGCAGTTTGCACCGGGCATACAAGCACAACAGGCCGAGACTGACCGCTTTTTCTTCCGCTCGCGGGGCCGTGATGTGACTAACTTCCAGTTTGATGGTGTGCCTATCGCCTATAACAGTTTCTTTAGCGAAGCGCTCGCGGACTCGGTTATTTTCGAACGTGTTGAAATCGTGCGTGGAGCAACCGGCTTACTGACCGGTGCGGGCGAACCCTCCGCTGCCATTAACCTGATTCGTAAGCGTCCAAAAGCCGAAGATGGCGGCTACGCGAGCTTAGGTATTGGTTCATGGAGCAATTACCGCTTTGAAGCCGATCACTCGCAGACCCTATCAGAGACGGGTAATGTCAAAGCACGTGTCGCAATGGCTTACGAGGAAGGCGACAGCTACGTTGACCTATCAGAAAAAGAAAACGCACAAATTTATGCGGTAGTAACCGCTGATCTAACCACTCAGACACGCTTAACCGCGGGTGCAGATTACAGTGAACGCAACCCAAAAGGCAGCATGTGGGGCGCGCTACCTTTATTTTATTCGGATGGCACCCAAGCAGACGATCTGCCAGTAAGCACCACCACTGCATCTCCTTGGAACCGTTGGGATCGTGAAAGCACAAACGCGTTCGTACAAGTCGAACACGCCTTTGATAACGGCTGGGATGTTCAGTTTGATGTTGAGCGTCGAGAAGGCAAAATGGATGGCTACCTGCTCTACTTCTCGGGTTTTCCTGACAAAGAACCCGGCACAGGCCTTGGCACCTCGCCTAACCACTATGTCGCCGACCGTGAACAAACATCCGTGCGATTCTTAGCATCGGGGCCATTTGAGCTGTTTGGACGTGAGCACCAACTGACCGCAGGCGCCCTGCATTCAAAGCAAACCGTCGATTCGGTATCGTACGGCACGAATGATCCTATTGTGGTTCCGAGCATCTTTGACTGGGGCAACGGTGTTGAACCCGTCGATTTTAACCAAACACCGAATTACAGCACCTTCGAGTCATATAAGCAGCAAGGTGTCTACGCGGCTGCACAACTCAGCCTGACTGACGAACTCACCACCATCATTGGTAATCGCTTAACGACTTACGAAACAACCGTGGAGTCCCCCTTCTCACCGAGCGACTTCAAGCACTCGGGTGTGAACACCCCGTACTTCGGCATTGTTTACGATATATCGGATATTATCTCGACTTACGCGAGTTACACAGAGATCTTCAAACCTCAAAGCGCGATTGATGCAAACTTTGAGTTGGTCGGTCCCGTCGAGGGCTCCAACAGCGAAATCGGTATAAAGGGCGACTTCTTTAATGAAGCACTCACCGCTAGTTTTGCCGTTTACAAAGTTAAAGAGGATAACTTAGCCATTACTGACCCGGATGCCGCAGAACCATTACCGGGCACCAACATTTATCCGTCAATAGGTGTTGCTGGTGCAGAAAGCGAAGGTTATGAGCTTGAACTAAACGGTAAACCCAACGACGCGCTAAACATCTTTGTTAGCTATACGCACAATGAGTCAACTGATCGTGACGGCTCGGATTATGCCCCGTTCTTGCCCGAAAACATGGTCAAAACGAGCGTACTATTCCAAGCGTCTGATGCGTTAAAAGTGGGTGTTAACGCGAATTGGCAAAGTGATATCTCAAACCCCGGCATTGGTCCTAATGGGGAGACATTTACTCAGGACAGCTATACCGTGGTTAATGCAATGGCAAGCTACCAACTGACACCTCAGTGGGACTTAAGCCTCAACGTCAATAACCTGTTTGACGAAAAATATTACTCAAGCATCGATTTTTATAATCAAGGCTTCTTCGGTGCGGAACGTAATTTTGAGCTGTCGGTGAAGTACGCTTGGTAAGTTATCGTTTTAGTTAAAACCGTGCAGTGCGAATTCACACTGCACGGCTTTCAACGAGTGAGTAAACAATTAAAACGCTAAACAAATCTTGCCAAAGTGCTTGCCCGACTCTTCGTAACGGAATGCGTCAGCCAGTTCTTCGAGACCAAAGGTCTTATCGATAACAGGTTTCACGCCATTGGCTTCGAGCGCGCGCACAAAGTCTCTCTGGTCACTGCAACTGCCCACGATAAGTCCCTGCAAACGCGCTTGTTTAGCCATCAGCTTAGCCGTTGGCACCTCACCCGCGCTACCAGTTAACACACCAATTAACGCGATATGACCAGCAATCGCGACAGCATTGATCGACTGCGGTAACGTACCGGGGCCGCCCACCTCAATAACGTGGTCAACACCGCGTCCATCCGTCAGCTTACGAACCGTTTTACCCCACTCTGGGTCTTCTTTGTAGTTAATAAGATGATCGGCACCCAAAGCTTTATATTTCTCGAGTTTCTCGTTCGACGATGACGTCGCGAACACCGTCGCGCCCAGGCTCTTCGCGAGCTGGCACGCAAATACCGAAACACCGCCACTACCTAGTACCAACACCGAGTTGCCGGGTTTGATGCCGCCGTCGACGACCAACGCGCGCCAAGCCGTGAGACCCGCTGTTGTCAGTGTTGCCGATTCGGCATGGCTATAACCTTTGGGTTGGTGAGTAAAGAAGTGCGCAGGACGCACGACCACTTCACGGGCATACCCATCGATGCCATCACCGGGCGTTTGCTTAAAGTCGCCCACGGGCGCTGGACCACTTTGCCAGTAGGGAAAGAACGTTGAAACCACAGGGTCGCCCACAGCAAACTCTTCAACACCCTCGCCCACGGCCTCGACAACACCCGCACCGTCTGACATCGGAATGCGCCCATCTTCGGTTGGAATAAACCCAGCGGCAACACCATAGTCATGAAAATTCAACGAGCTGGCTTTAACCCGCACGCGGATTTCTCCCGCCGCGGGCTGACCCGGGTCGTCCAGTTCAGTAACCTCGATATTATCTAAACCAAAAGGGTCTTTGAGTTTTAGCGCCTTAATCTTGTCTGTCATCTCTTTAATCCTTTAACTGGGAGCCGTTCTCCATTGTAGTTTTCATCAACTGTATTGGATCACGAAAATCGCTCAAGGGAGTGACAAATACGTTGCTCAGATTTAGAAGCTCGAACCCGGCTGCTGAAGAAATGCCAACTCCTCAGTGGTTGAGGAACGCCCGAGTATCTCATTGCGATGCGGATACCGGCCAAACCTATCAATGATTTCTTTATGTTTTAACTCAAATTTGTAGTTGTTTTCTAATCCTGGCTGGTCAAACAACGCCACGGCTTGTTCGTGAATTAGAGGAGATTCGCTGTGCATATAAGGCATATACAAAAACGCTTTTTGATCATTAGTTAACAGATCATCAGCTCCTTGAGCGACCGCCTCTTGGGCTAAAACCAGCGCCATTGCATCTTGACTAAATGCCCGCGCCGAATCACGAAAAATATTACGTGAAAACTGATCCAACATAATAATCTCGGCGAGGCGCCCTTCTGCGCTCTCGCGCCAGCGCCAGCATTCTCCCTGTGCTGCGGCTTTTAGCGTATCGCCAAAGCGTTGCTTGATAGTATTGTCCAACGTATCACTTTTAGTGAACCAGTCTTTAGGCGTCAGTTCCGAAAACCAAAAGTCGATGACGGTCTGTGGGCTCATGGTTAAGCTCCTCATTTAATGGGCAAATACACGTCGGTGATCATTTCACTCTCTGGGACGTCAGGGAAAAAACTTATCCGTTCAAAGTAAATCGGAAAATCTCTGATTTCATAACCTGAATCCGCTAGCCATTGCGTGTACAAAAAGTTCACCACAATACCGATCGCGTCATCGCTACCCGTATGTCTCACTCGCGCACATTTGCCTGCAGGAATAACACTATCGATAACACCATAGTCATTGGGTTCAGCAGACTGCTCTATGGAGCAACACAGATCAAATCGGTAGTCTTCCGGCGCCGTCGTATTGGGGTCATCATACACCAAGTTGAACGTTCGACTCTTACTCGGTGGAAGTCGATTCAGCTTGCGCCACTCAATAAACTTTTGAATCGTTTGTCCCAACCGATTTGGGGCGCCACGATGTGGCATCACAGCAATTGCAATTTCATCAACCTCAACCACCTCGACATTAAAGTTATCGGTGTTACTCATTATGTTGTTCCTTAGCATTAATATGGGGTCGTATTGAGCGTGCCAAGGAGCCCAGTTCGGTGTGTCCCGAAAATCGGACGGGCTTTTGTCAAAATACTTTTTAAACGCCCGCGAAAATGCCTCGTGACTCTCGTAGCCGTTCGCCAGTGCGATATCCAAAATACTGCCATTTTCTCTATAAGCGAGCTGATAAGCCGCCCGTTTAAGTCGCAGTAGCCGCACGATCTTAATCACAGACATCCCAAAGAATGCCGAGCACTGGCGATGAAAATGGTATTTAGACAAATAGGCGTGCTGACATAACGCATTAACGTCAAGATCGGTATCAAGGTGTGTTTCTATGTAGTTGATCACTTCCAAAAACCGACCTTGATAGTTTGTCATACCGCACATTCCCCCCTCAGCAGGTCATCATTAAAACCCAACTGAGGTTGTCAGGCTTGATTAAAATTGCTCAATTCACAACGTTCGATTAACACGCTGTTGCCATAGCAGGTTGCCATCTAAACCGTGCAGCGTGACACGGTATTCACCCTCATCAAGGTACAGTGGTCTTTTCTTATTGGCTTCCGATAAGACTCGATCAGCCACCACATCAGTACCCGCATAATAGGCTTGTAAAATGACGGCCGTACTCGGCGGCCAGCTATCCGTATCTGGGAGAAATGCCTCGCCTAGCAATCGTCGAAAGTAACTCGGGTTATCAGCGGGTGCCATGGGCACGCGGATTTGGCTATCGACCGGTTGCACACTACCAACATTCAGTACGTTACCATCATTTGAATACGCGTAGGTTGTGGTTGGGCTTTCATCAACCGGTTCAAAAGCACAAGCGGTGGTATCAATGCTAAAGGTTTCATAACCATAGGTGTTATTCAAAAAATCGCCCAGCACACGATAAGTTGTTGAGTCAGGTCCTCGCAGCGGCGCTTCCCCGACATGCCCCCAGCCAGCAAACAGCACAAACTTAGCATCCTTGGGCGCTTTCTTAATTTCAGCGACAACATGCTCGGCTTGTTGCTTATCCCTAAACTCAAAGCGCTCTATAAAGCCTGCATCTTCAGGCGCTAACTTCTCTGCCTCATAACCAAACACCTCAAAACCCAATTCCTCGGCAGTTTTAATCAAGTTAGACATCATCGGTTCTTGAGAATAAAAGCCATCTTTACTCGTCTCGTTAGGCTCTAACGCCTCAAAACCAATATGAGTGAAACCTTGTGCTTTGAGCCACGGTAACCATGTCATCGTAAGCGTTCGTGATGCTGGATTAAAGTGGTTCTCGTTGATCATAAAAATCGATTCGTCAGCGAGCATCGACTTTACCCTCGCTTCGCCGAAGATTTTTTCATAACCGCCAACGTCATTACAAAATGGCGCGTTAGAAAAACGCTGTATCAAGTCATAGGCTTTATCAGGACGTCCCATAATCGAGTAGACCTGCGCCAACATTTGAGGTTGCTCAGAAAACTGCGACAAGATGCCGTTCACCTCACCCTTTCTTAACTGCTCAGGAAATTGGTCGAGCGACACCTCGTTGGCGTTTATTGATGCCGTTAATAAAAAAGGTATGAGAGCCAGAAGTAGCGCTAATTTATTCATGGTAAAGCCTAGTTTTTTGTTCTAATCACTATAAACGTATCACGTATCAACTAAACCCAAACATCATTCGCCGCCGTTTTACTATCCTCTTCGTCGCCAGTATTTACCACGCCACGAGGTTCAATTAATAACACGTGAGCTTCATGCTCAGCATAGGGTTTGTGCTCGACGCCTTTGGGTACGACGTACATTTCACCCTCGGATAACTCAACATGACCATCTCTAAAGTCAATACGCAGCTTACCCGCAAGCACAATAAAAGTCTCATCAGTATCTTTATGATCATGCCAAACAAAGTCGCCCTGCAGCTTGACCACTTTAAATTGATAGTCGTTCATCTCTGCAATGACCTTAGGCGACCACTGTTCGTTAAACAGACCTAGTTTTTCTTTAAAGTTGATAGCGTTGTGTGGCATGGGAACCCTATTATTTTGCTTAATTCTCAACGAGTAGTATTTCAGAGACCAATAAAAGTAGCTAGCCGTTATTTCAGCATCACATAGCCCAACAATTGAGTTTGATATGTTCTATTTACATTAATGCCAAAGCGTTTATCGCGACTCATGTCGACAAAAAATACAAAACACTACATAATGCTACACTTTGTATATACTCAGGAAAATGTAATGGGCATCGTAAAAATATCTGATGAGCTTCACCAGGAAGTTCGCAAAACAAGTTCTGTTATGGAGCGCTCGATAAACGCGCAGGCTGAATTTTGGATGAAAATAGGACGATTAGCAGAGCAAAACCCTACCTTGAGTTTTGACGAAATTATCGACCGCCAAATGCGAGCGAACAATTTAACCTCAGAGGTATTAGCCAGTGACTAGCATGATAAAAACAGCCGACGAAATTAGATTGATGCGCGAATCGGGTCAGTTATTGGCGAGCGTTTTTCATGAATTAGATAACTATATAGAGGCAGGTCTGTCTACTCTCGATATCAACAACTTTGTTGAACATTTTATTGTGGACAGCTTAAAGGCTCGACCGGCCAGTAAAGGACAGTATGGCTACCAATTTGTTCTTAACAGCTCCATCAATGAAGTCGTGTGTCACGGTGTCCCATCAAACGCTAAGAGACTAAAAAACGGTGATATCGTCAATATCGATATTACACTCGAAAAGAATGGTTATATCGCTGATAGCAGTAAAATGTTCACCATCGGAGACGTATCTACGATAGCGAAACGATTAGTCGATGCAACATACGATGCTATGTGGCGAGGCATAGAGACTGTAAAACCAGGCGCGACAACAGGTGATATCGGATTCGCTATTCAACAATACGCGCAAAAACAGGGCTTCAGTGTAGTTCGGGAGTACTGTGGCCACGGTATTGGTAAAGAGATGCATGAAGAGCCACAAATTCTCCATTTTGGTAAACCCGGCGATGGGCTCGAGCTTAGAGCGGGTATGATCTTCACGATAGAGCCAATGATTAATCAAGGGTCTCATAAAACTAAGCTCAAGAAAGATGGCTGGACAGTCGTCACTCGGGACAAAAAATTATCCGCACAGTGGGAACATACCGTGCTAGTGACATCGTCAGGCTTTGAGGTGCTTACCTTACGCCAAAATGAGAAGCTACCGCACGCTAATCAACGTAACGAAAATTAGTCGAGTTACGTTATGCCAGCCGAGTCCCATTGGGTACATCCCTATCCACGGTCGACAGAACGACAGAGCCATCAGCTCGATGCAGGCCGGTCACTAAACACTCCAACATCGATAATCGTACCGACACGAATATCGACTTTTTTCAAAATCAGCCCAATTAACAGGTTCCATAACTCGCCCTCAGTGATTTTTCCAAAACGCATTAATGTGTGTGGCTAATTACGCATCATTATGTGCTTTTACCAAATGTAGCTTTAAACCACCCGTATATTTAACAACGTAGTTGTACAGCAAAAATACGACTGCAAAAGATAGGTAGGCGAGAATAAACATCAGTATCGGGGATAACAGCAGTAGGCCGATTTTCCAAACTAAACCTTGCACGGAAATTGAAATGATATAATCAAAAGAGACGGTCGTCTGAATGCCGAACACGAGAGCAATAAAGCCAAATACTGATATAAATAAATTGATTATCAATGCGACAGCAGCAAGTACTTTTGCGCTTTGTTTAACGTCGATTTTTTTGAGCTCATACTCCATTATAATAACTCTTTATATTAATGACCTGGTTTCCAAACTATCTGTTTATACATACTTTGACCAGTTAAAAATCGATAAATCCATTCTCGCGCCAAAGGCGCGAGCTACCCATTG